>JACQWN010000425.1:0-921 GCA_016209245.1 Bacteroidia bacterium | reverse complement strand
GCAATCCGGATAAAGCTATTCAATATTATGAACAGGCTTATAAGTTTAATCCATCAAATTTCGAAACAATAGCAAATTTAGGTCATATTTATCTTGAAACCGGTAAATATGATTTAGCTTATGAATATTTTCAGAAGGCACTAACTTTAAATTCCGGAGAAATCGATATATATTTGGGACTTGCTGTAATTGCAGCTTCAGAAAAAGTGTATGACAAATTGCCGGATTTATTTGATAAGATTATATCCATTGATAAAAATATTAATAAATTGCAGATACTAAATTTCAAATCACAATTTTTGGACGATAAAATTGAATATCTCGGAGATATTTATCATCATATGCATAATTCCCGTAAATCTCTGTTATGTTATCATATCGTTTCAGCACTGCGTAATGATGAAAAATTTTATAGGGAAAAATTAATTGATTTTTATATATCGAAAGACAGAGTAAATTCCGCGATACAAGAAATAGAGAAGGTTCTTCCATACTATCCTGATGACAGCCATTTGCTGCTGCGGCTCGGTAAATGCTACAGCTATTTAAAAATCCCTCAAGCGGCACGGCTGTGCTATGAACAGATATTAAAATCCAATCCGTCTGATAATGAAGCGCAGCAAATGATAAATTTATTATAAGCTATTTTTATTCTTCATATTGTTTTCATTTAGTCAATCCTATAGAATAAATGTGATTTTATTTATACAAATAAACATTGTTGTATAAATTATACTTGACTAAAATTTAAAATTATCATAAACTATATATTATGAAAATTTCAAATGAGCAATTAATTAAAATAATTAATTTTTGGCAGGAAACTATTAATTTTGAAAATCTTTTTGCAAGGTCAATATTAGAAATAATTAATTTGAAAGGTAAAGAAATTGTTGATTTAGTAGGTCCAAGAAGAAGTGG
>JACQWN010000145.1 GCA_016209245.1 Bacteroidia bacterium | reverse complement strand
TGATGATATTGATAAACAGAATGCTATTAATGAAAAAATGCTTGATGATATTGATAAACAGAATGTTATTAATGAAAAAATGCTTGATGATATTGATAAACAGAATGTTATTAATGAAAAAATGCTTGCCAACATTGAAGATCTCAATACAAAGTACACTGTAAACATTGGCGCTATTGGTCAAAGATGGGGCATGGCTTCTGAAGCATCTTTCCGCAATGCCCTTAAAGCAATCCTTGAAAAATCATTCCCTGTTAAAGTGATAAATTACAACAAGATGGATACCGAATGCCTTGTTTATGAAAAACCAACACCGGTGGAAATTGATGTAATCATATACAACGGCATTACCATTCTTTGCGAAATAAAAGCTTCCGTTAGCAGAGGCGATGTATATGATTTTGTAAAAAAAATTCACTACTATGAGAAAAAAGAAAATGTGGAAGTAACAAGAAAAATAATAATTTCACCGATGATAGACTCTGACGCAATACAAGAAGCAGAATATTATGGAATGGAAGTATATTCAACACCTAAAGAAATAAAATTAATGGATTAGGTATTTTGACCGCACTTATTATGGTTAGACCTCAATCGGGTTGACGCTTTAAGAACCATCCTTATGAATTGATATTGCAACCTGCTATCAGTAAAAAACAAACAATTTTATTTCCTATTAAGGTCAGTGGTTATTAATGCGAATTAAGAGTTGAATTATTTTTTTTCAACGATATGTCGTTTTTTTTACAGTTATCTTTGCAGAGTGAATAGTAACCAATTTTTATGTAAGTTTGTCAAACATTAAAAAATATGGATGAATGGAAAACCAGAATAATAAAAACCATAAAATTTTAATTGCCGATGACGAACCCGGAAATGTTGAGGCAATTTTTCAAGCATTACAAAATATCGGTTACAAAATGATTGTTGCAAATAATGGCCAGATTTGTTTTGAACTGGCAAAATCCGATCACCCTTCTTTAATCATAATGGATTGGGATATGCCTGTTATGGATGGATTGGAAGCAATTAGAAAATTAAAAGAAGTGGAAGAAACAAAAAATATTCCTGTAATAATGGCCACAGGGAAAATGACAAGTACGGAGAACTTAGAAATGGCTATGAGAGCCGGTGCTGTTGATTTTGTCAGAAAGCCCGTGAATCCTGTTGAAATTGTTGCCAGGGTACGGTCTGTTATTTTGCTTTTTGAAGAGAATAAGAAAAATCTCATATTAGAAAGGAAATTACTGAACCAAAAAATCGTTAAAGCAAATGAGGAACTGGAACTTAATAAAAAACACTTGCAAAAAACACACTTAAATTACAACAAGCATTTGAAAACAATACCAAACTTTTCATAGACTTATTGAAGTTATTTGAACAGTCCGATGAAAACATAAAGAAAAAATTAAATATTATCATCAACTGTTATAAAGTGAGTGCCTCTATCATTAATTGGCAGGAATTTGAACTGTATTTCGGACAGGTGCATCAATCGTTTTACAAAAATCTCAATCAGAAATATCCATCCTTAACTCCTAATGAACAAAAAATTTGTGCTTTTTTAAAGCTCAATATGTCGAACAAAGAAATTTCAGCAATTACTTTCAAAACTGAAAACTCCATTAAAAAAGCAAGATTAAGACTCAGAAAAAAAATTGGTATAGCTCCTAAAACAAATATTGTTAATTTCATTCAACAATTTTAAATTTTATGCTTCCCAAATTCTTTGTCGCTTCAACAATAATATTTTACAAATATACTTTCTTGAAAATTAAAGAGGTTAAAATTTTTCTATGGCTTTCTGCTGTTTTCTTTTTGTTTTACCAAACACTTCTTTGCGCTCAAAATAATTCGTACAAAGCTGAATTATTGAAAAAACATGCAACTCAAAATACGAAATCTGATAAGCATTTGACTTCACTTTATAAGCTGTCTGTAATATTTAATGAAACCAATCCTGACAGTTCCCTTTTTTATTCGAATCTTGCATTAAAGCATTCTAGCCAAAATCATCCATTGTTTCCGGATATATACATTCAGAAAGGTATATCCTTTAAGATTAAAGGGCTCGCAGATTCAGCCAATTATTATTTTTTTAAATCACTTCAAATTTATAAGAACAGAACAGATATTGATAATATCATAAATGCGAATATTCTTTTAGGAGAATTCCTTCGTTCTACCCATACACTACGCAAAGCAGTTCCTTACATAAGAGAGGCAATTGCTCTGTCTGTTCAAAATAAAGTTTATAAATTCCTGCCATACTCTTATAACAGGCTTGCAGCAATTTATTATGAAGTATCATTTAATAAAAATACGAATAATGGTTTTTTTCAAGATACTCTGAATCTGTCTATCAAATATGTTGATAGTTCCTTTTACTGGTCGAAAAAAATGAATGTCAAAAATTATGATGGCAGCAATTATAATATACTAGGTGCGTATTATTTTATTCTCAATAAATATGACATGGCGAATTTATACATGTATAAAGCGTTGCAGGATGCTGATGAAAATGGTGAAATAATTGAAAAACCCATGATATACCATAATATTAGCAGGAATTATTTTCAAACAAAACAGTATCTAAAAGCCATAGATGCAGCAAAACAAGGTGCAAAAATTGCAGATAGTCTTGGCGTTTTATCGGGCTTACATTTTAATTATTATTCCCTAAGTTTGGTATGAAACTGAGACGCGAAATTAAAATTAAATTTGTAACTTTGCGTCCCAAAGATGAGAAAAATTTTATTAATAGAAAAACGAAGAAAGGCTAAAAAATTAAGAGCCAGGAACTGGAGCATTAGGAAAATATCGGGATACCTTGTAGCTTCAACAAATAGT
This sequence comes from Bacteroidia bacterium, assembly GCA_016209245.1. Classification (GTDB taxonomy): domain Bacteria; phylum Bacteroidota; class Bacteroidia; order Bacteroidales; family BM523; genus JACQWN01. Next base: position 64 of record JACQWN010000145.1, on the reverse strand, counting down.
GTTATTAAATGGTTAAATTTGAAAAGTGATGAATTAGTTAAAGATAGGAGAGGATGGGAAAAAG
>JACQWN010000424.1 GCA_016209245.1 Bacteroidia bacterium | reverse complement strand
TCCCCGGCTTTCCTTGTCCAATATAACCATTTGCCAGTACCTTTACATGCCCAGACCGACATTGTATCCTTGGGTGCAAAATTCCCTTTATAATAAACCTGCCATTTTTTATTTGTATTTTGTACAGCTACTTGCACATCAACCGGCTCATTACAAACATTCTTTACAAATATTTTAAAAGAATCATTATAAACACCACAATTCGAACATGGTGTGCCCCATTTCGAGTCATATTTTTCGATACATTCATTCCAGTCTTTTTCATCCTGACTGAAAAATTTTACCGCTTTAAAACCGGAAATGGTTAATACAAGCAGTATTGCTAATAAAAATACGCAAATATTATTCATATTTTTAATTTTTAATTTTTAATTTATTTACGCCAATTAAGAGTTGAAAGTGCAAATTAATGGTAAATTTTTATAAAAAATCTATTCTATTTATTATCAAAGGTTAAATGGCTAAATGGTTATATTGTTAGGACACAAAATTAACAAATTAACAATTTAACAATATAACAATTTAGCAATATTTCATAACATTTTGTTATACAGATAGATGACTTTTATTATAAACATTACTTTTTCAACCCTTAATTCGCATTATTTACAATGGTTATTTTTCAGAATAAGTTTAGCCTCAGCATTTCCCAATCTTTTTGATTTAGTCCAATCATCGCATGCGCCTTCTTTATCTCCTTTAGCTTTTTTTGCCCATCCACGGTTGTTATATGCTTCCTGATCTTTTGGATCTAGCTCAAGAACCTGGTTAAAATCTGCAATCGCTTTATCATATTTTTCTAATTTATTGTATGCACTCCCCCGGCTAAGATAAGCCATAGTATGCTGCGGATTTTGTTCTATCACTTTTGTATAATCGGATATACATTTTTCATATTCTTTTAATATAGAATAACAAAAGGCCCTGCGGAGATATGCATTAATATACTCCGGATCCGCTTGTATCACTTTTGAATACAAATCTACTGCCGCCTGATAATCAGCGATGGAACTCTTTACTTCAGCTTGTTTAAAATAAGCTTCTGCATCCTGTGTGAAAGCCGCTCCGCTTAATAAAAATAATAATGTAAAACAAATTGAAATCTTTTTCATAATTTTAATTTTTAATTTTTAATTTTTAATTTTTAATTTACTATTACTCAAACGGTTCACTGTTCGAATAATTAAAAATCTGTGCTAATCTGATAAGATTAAGCAAAGCTCTCTCTATTCCCCTGAACGATTTATCATTCACATCTAAATAAAATATTAATCTGTTAAACTGTCTCTTACTTTTCTCTATAAGCAATCTACGTGTAATACAATCTTCATAATCATCAGCGCAACTTATTTTTATTGATTTTTCTTCATAATTCACTTCAATCTTATTTGTATCCAAATCCCTTAAATCAACTTCATCAATATGACGTAATTGGTCCTTTTCATAAAATTCAATTTTAAGAATATTTACAGAACATGAAAACGTACATTGTCCTTTAAGTTTCATATTTAGATAAGCAAGAGTTTCTTTATATCCTTTTTCTTGGGCATAATTATTGTAGAAAATTGATATAAAAACTGTTACAAATAATAAATATAGTCGCATTTTCGTTATTTTTTTGAACACTAAATTATAAAAAATTTCATTACAAATATATTACAAAAATTTTACCAAAATATTTTTTGTTAAATTTTCACTAATATTTTCTATTTTTGTACTTTAAAATTTTGGTGTCCACTCAAAAAAGTATGGTAAAAATAAGGTAATAAGGTTAAAAGAGATTGGTTGTTATCATTTTATTTTTATGTTATTTGTAATGATATAAGGTTTTTATCCTTGCTATAAACCTTATTTTCGAGCCATTAACCTTAGTATACTTTACCTTATTACCTTATTGAAAAATGGGCGTAGCAATTATTTTCTACCATGCATTTTTGAGATGATACAAATTTGGGGCATTTTTTAAATTCCTGTTTTCAAATTTGAATATAATATGAATGACCTTTTTAAAAGATTGAAAAAATTTGCTATAATTAATTTTTATTCTATTTTCATTATCTTGCTTCTATCATCTTCTTTATTCGCTCAGAAAGATCCGAATAATTTCGTGGTAACAGGGAAGATAGACATTCAGAGAGGGAATATGGACGACGTAAAAATTACTATTACAAAAGACGGAAAACCTTATAAAAATGAAGTTCCGCCACGGAACGGGAAATTTGAGTATCATTTACCTTTTGGGCATGAATTTCTTTTATCTTATACCAAACCGGGATATGTGACTAAAAATATTAAGGTAATTACCAAGGTAGATGCGGAAAATATCGGAAGTGGATTTAATCCCTTTGATTATACTGTTCAACTTTTCAAGCAGTATGATGATATTAATATGGTAGTATTTAATCAGCCGGTAGCAGTAATAAAATTTGATAAAACTATTGATGAATTTTCTTATGATACCGATTATACAAAATCAATTCAGTCAGCTTTACAGAAAGCTATGGCAGCGGTAGAAGAAAAGATAAAACAAGAGGAAGCGCAGCAATCTGAAACTGATAAAATTGCAGAACAACAGTCAAATCAGGCGGCAAGACAAGCGGCAGAAGAGGAAGTTGCAAAGAAACGGCAGGAAGAAGCGGTAAAAAAAGCTGCTGATGAAGAAGCCAGACGTAAAGCCAAAGAGGAAGAAACAAAACGTTTGATAGAAGAAAAAGCCAAAAAAGATGCTGAAGATGCTGCCAAACGTGCCGCCGTAGAGGAGGCAAAACGTAAAGCCACCGAGGAAGCCGCCAAAAAGAATGCTGAAGAAGCAGCCAAGAAAAAAGCAGAGGAAGAAGCCAGACAAAAAGCAAATGCTGAGCAAGCAAAAATGATTGCTGAAGAAAAGGCCAGACAAGAAGCTGAAGCTGCTACTAAACGTGCTGCCGACGAAGAAGTAAAGCGGAAAGCCGCTGAAGAATCGGCGAAATTAAAAGCCCAGGAAGATGCCAGAAGAGCTGCTGAAGCCGAGGCAGCGAAAAAAGCCAAAGATGAAGAATTAAAACTTAAAGCTGCCGAAGAAGCTAAAATGAAGGCTGAAAAAACAGCTAAAGAAGCAACAGAAGCAGAAGCCAACAGAAAAGCACTGGAAGCTAAAAATGCAGAAGAAGCCAGAAAAAAAGCTGAAGAAGCTACCAGGAAAACCGCAGAAACCCAAGCTAAACAAAAAGCCCTTGAAGAACAACAGAAACGAGCGGCAGAAGAAAAAGCAAAGGAAGAAGCAGAAAAAGCAGCTCGTGAAAAACAGCTCGCCGAACAACGAGCCAAACAACAAGTAGAATCAGAAGCAGAACGACAAGCCCGTCAACAAGCTAAATTACAAGCCGAAGAAGAAGCCAGAAAAAAAGCCGAAGAATTAAAACAAAAAGCCGAAGCTGAAAAGATTGCCCGCCAACAAGCTAAATTACAAACCGAGGAGGAAGCTAAAAAGAAAAATGATGAATTACAAAAACAGCAGGTAGCTGAAAATGAAGCTAAAAAGCTCGAACAACAAAAAGCCCTTGAGGAAGCACTTAAAAAGAAACAAGAACTAACCGAAGCTGAAAGAAAAGCCAAACAAGAAGCTGATGCTTTAAAACAGGAAGAAGCAAAAAAACTTGCTGAAGAACGTTTGAAACGTGAAGCCCAAGATGCTGCTAAACGGGAAGAAGAACGAAAACTGGCTGCTCAACGTGCTATAGAAGATGCTCAAGCAAGAGCAGCTCGAATTAATGCCGAACGGGAAGCATCCAAAAAACGAGCACAAGAAGCAAAATTCAGATCAGACCTTGCTTTAACATACTCAGGTAAAAAGGTTGAAACAATCGAGGAATCTTCTAAAACTATAATAAGAGTCATCTTTAGTAACGGCGAAGATGCTCAAATGTACAGAAAAGTTGATCATGACTGGGGGGGAACATACTACTTCAAAGGTACAGAAAATATCAGCGATACGTATTTCTTCCTTGAAACCGGAGGTGAAAAATAGACCAGGATTAACATGAACACATTATGTTATTACGTTTATTAATTTTTACATTACTGCCAATATCAACGATTGCCAAGGATAATACCAACATTTCCGGCATAATTCAAAACACCTCTTCCGATACGGCAAAATTTAATTTTGATATCTTATATCTTAATGCCGAACCTTCCTCATTTATTATACCTGTTAATAATGGCGCTTTTAATTGCAGTTTTTATATTGATAAACCTGTCGAAGCAAATTTTATTTTTAAAAAGGATACAATCAATTTGTTTCTCGAACCGGGTGATAGTATTTTCATGTCTTTCAAGCAGGGAATGTTACATGAAACTATAAAATTCTCAGGTAAAGGCGGGTTCAATAACACTTTCTTATCAGGTTTTTATAAAAAATTCATTGCTCACTTTAATACAAAACAAATGGAAAATCTGATATTAAATTCCGGTATTGACCAGTTTGAAATTGGTATTTTTGAAAATAAAAATAAAGCTCTGAATTTTTGTAAAAAATATGAATCCCCCGCTCAATTGACCGATACATTTAAAAAATATATAAACAACTTAATAGAATATAACTATTACAGAGCTCTTTTATCTTATCCCATCATCAAAGCTAATAATTCCACTGCTACTGTAGTACAACCAATACCCGAAGTCATGCTGTCTGCTGTCAATGAAAAGTTAGTAAATAATAAAGAAGCGGCTATATGTCAAGCTTACCGCGATTTTCTTTATTATTATATAGTTTATTATACATCGAAAGAGAACGGATTTAATAAATTTACCGATTATGACGATTCTATGCTTAAAAAATGTAATTATGCTAAACATCATCTTTCCGGAGAAACTTTGCTTTATTTTATTGCAAAATATTTATATGATAATTGCACTCAAATTTCACTTGAAACATATCAACAACATTTTAGATTTTTGAAAAATTTATCCGGTTCATCTTCATATTTGGAAATAATTGATCAGAAATGTGGAAAACTCGTAGCAACATCTGCGAAAAAAGAACAGACAGAGGAAAAACCCCAGAAAATCAATATACAAAAAAAAGATGAAGCTATTAAAAATGATTTTGAGCTTATTGGTTTAGATGAAAAAAAAGTTTTATTAAAAAATTTTAAAGGGAAAGTAATTTACATAGATTTTTGGGCAAGCTGGTGCGGCCCATGCAGGCAGCAATTTCCTCATGCTAAGGAAATGAAAGCAAAGCTGACCAAAAAGCAAAAAGAACAAATTGTTTTTTTATATATTTCCGTTGACAACAACTATGAATCATGGAAGAAAGCTGTTAAGGCGCTTGATATAGAAGGCATGCATGTTATTGCCCCGGGTGATTGGAATTCAGAAATTGCAAAATATTTCAATATTGTCAGTATCCCACGATTTGTTATCATTGATAAAAAAGGCAATATTGTTAATTCCAATGCTAAAAGACCCTCAGAAGGAGTATTACAGGATTTATTACAACTTATTGATAAATAGTAAACAGATTGCTTCGGAATATTTGTCCCTCACAATGTCAGCATCAAACAAATTTAGCTATATGGTTGCTGTAACAAAAACACACCGCCCTGTTATTGCCCCGCACATAAATTATGTGCGGGGTTTGGGTTGAGAATGTCATTTACAAAAAACACTATTTATCATTTACTCATACTATTCGTTATATAACTTTTTATTTATTGTACTTAAAGCACACTGTAAATTAAGGCGCCGGTCTTGATTTTTATGCAATAGGTGTATAAATTTAAAATTATTATGTATATTTGTAAAATGTCAATTATTAAATTATTTTTCTTATATTTGTATTTCTGTATCCGCTCAAAAAAGTGTGGTATACTTCGACTATTTGAGTTTGCAAAAAAAGCAAACTAAAACGCTCAGTATAACTGAAACTAAACAGCTTTGAAGTTGCAAACCTGTTAAGTTTCAGTATAAAAATAACCGGTGCAATCATGTTCATACCATGCATTATTGAAACGATTCGTATTTCCTTCATAATTTATAAAATAATTTACTATGAAAATTAATTGCTCCTTCTTCTCGCTCGGATTTGCAATCCGGGTGTTTAATATAATTTTTCATGCTCTTGGATTGCAAATCCGGGTGAACCAGAGTTTGCCTGTTTTCAAAACTCTTGGATATATGACAAAAATATGCTTATTGATTACTTTTGTTTTAGTTTCAGCAAGAAATTTTTATGCAGCCCCAGCCCCAAAATATACTGTTACACCTTTTACCAGCTTGTCTTTTTGCACGACAACTTATCCCACTGCATACCAGATTTTTCTATCTCTGAAACAGATGTAAAAGGTTTTGATAAAAGCCAGGCGGGCAAAACAATTGTACTTACTTTACCTGCCGGGTTTGAATTTAATACTACCGCTGCCCATACTGTTACTTATGATGCCGGAATGGACATTACCAGTCTGACCGGCCCTGTCGTTACTGTTACTACTATTACTATAACAGTGACTACAGATGCTTCCGACAATTCCATGGATGCTATACACTTTAACAATTTCCAGATTAGAGCCACTGCTGCCGGGTCCGGTGATCTTCTCAGGAGCGGTGGTACCTTCAAAATTGATGGTAGCACAACAAACCCGACAGATACCGAATCATTGGGTAATTTATTTTCCGCACCTGCAATGGAGGTTACAAGCAGTAATATTTACCAGAACGAAACCAATCCGGTTCAAATAGACTGCGAGTTTTATGAAATTCTCGAATTTGAATTGAATATCTCAAATACTTGCCCGGCTGCTGTAACACAATTTGTTTTCAATACTACCGGAGATCCCGGTTATTCCCAAAATCCTGCTACAAACATTTCAAATGCTACCGTATATTTTACAGACACTGCAAGAGGATTCACGATCGACAACCAATTCGGAACTGTCGCTAATCCAAATGGTGCCTTCACAATCAATGGTTCACAAACTTTATCTGAAGGTGCAGGCACATATTATTTCTATCTGGCATACTATATTTCATCCGGTGCCACTGCTGCTGAAAAAGTGGATGCCAGTCTTACATCTTTTACTTTTAACAGCACAACTTATTCAAATACAGGCACACCAAACCCGGCAGGAACAAGAACAATTGAAGATAATTGCGCAGCTAGTTGCAGCTGTAGTCCGGGAACAAAAACATTTACTGTTGACCTTACAGATAATCCTGATCAACAATGGACATTGCTCAATACAAAGAGAGAAGGACTCTGTTGCGGAGTTTTAGACCCTTTAAAATGTATAAAATTCATTGTTCTTTTAAATCCATTGACCGAGCAATTAACTTTTAGTGTATTTCCTGAACCAGGTCCAGGCGCTTCATCATTTTTCGTTAATTGCACTGATGAATATGAAGTTAAAACTGACTCAATATGTGTAGTCGGAGATGAAACCGTTTGTATAACTTATTGTAAATCCGGCAGCGAACCTGGCGATTATACTATCACAGTGGGAAGAAAAACTGAAGCCGGTTCCGATATTACACTGAACGCAGGTTGTACAGATTTCATCAGTATCAAGGGTATTCTGGAATCCTCTATAGTATGGACATCGGTGTATCCCGGAGCACAGGGTGCATATAATTCTTACCTTAGTTGTACTTTCGGCTGTGATACAACTTATGTTACTGCTCCCGATCCATTACCTGGTATTGAATATATTGATTATCAAGTATCGGCAACTTCTCTTGGATGTGAAACAGGGATTTCAAAAGATACAGTAAGAGTTTACTTTGTTGGTTCTTCTTTAAGTGTTGCTATTGACCCGCAGGAACCTGCTATCTGCTATGGAAGTGATCCTTATGGTAAAACACTTACTGCAAATCCCACCGGAGGCGCTTCACCATATACTTATCTCTGGAGCACTGGTGCTGTTACTCAAAGTATTTTCGCCAATATTGTCGGAGATTATTGGGTCAGAGTCTGGGATACAACGAACTGTGATTATGTCGCCGATACCGTTACCTTGACCGAATTTAGTCTGCCCATTGAAGCAGATGCAGGGGTTGACCAAACTGTTTGTGCAAGCTCACCCACTGTAACTTTAGCGGGGCAACTACAGGAAGCAACAGGCGGAGAATGGTCGGGTGGTTCAGGTATATTTGTTATTAATAATGAACAATTAGATGCTCAATATACTCCGTCAGCAGGAGAAATGGCGGCAGGAGAAGTAACACTGACTCTAACTACAACAGAGGGCTTAAAGGGATGCCCCCCCGATGATGATGAAATGACTATTTATATTACTTCTAATCCTACTGTAAATGCAGGTACCGATAAGGCGATTTGTTACGGCAAAACTGTTACCATAGGTGGAAGTCCCACTGCAAGCGGAGGAACAACCCCTTATACTTATTCTTGGAATAATGGTGCAAGTTTAAGTAGTACATCTGTCGCAAATCCTGTATCTTCAGCCACTTCAACAACTACATATACTGTTACCGTGACAGATGCAAATGGTTGTTCAGGTACTGATAATATTATTGTGACTGTAAATACCCTTCCTGCTGCAACAGCAACAAACAACTCACCTGTATGTGTTGGAAAAACATTAACGCTAACAGGCGGTCCCGGAGCTATGACCACTTATTCCTGGAGCGGTCCTGATTCTTATTCCAATGCGACACAAAGCCCAACAGTCTCCGGCTCGGCGACAACAGCAATGGCTGGTGTTTATACAATTACTGTTACCGATGGAAACGGATGTACCGATACTGAAACTACCACTGTCACAGTAAATACCCTTCCACTAGCCACAGCAACAAGCAACTCACCTGTTTGTGTTGGAAAACCTTTAACACTAACAGGAGGACCAGGCGGTATGACAACTTATTCGTGGAGCGGCCCTGATTCTTATTCCAATACGACACAAAGCCCTACAGTATCCAGCTCGGCGACAACAGCAATGGCAGGTGTTTATACAATTACTGTCACCGATGGAAAT
>JACQWN010000423.1 GCA_016209245.1 Bacteroidia bacterium | reverse complement strand
AAATAAAGAAATGATCGATCTTATATTTCTCAGGCATGTTAAAAGACAACAAGATATAAACTATTCATATTCAAAAGATTTCAGCTAATGTGTCAAAGTAGAATTATTATTAATAATAAATAACTATTTAGGTGAAGAAATAATTATTCCATCGAAGTACGAACAAAATACGAATTTACGAACTACGAAGTGTCATAAATTCGTAATTCGTAAGTTCGTAAAAATTCGTACTTCGATGGGATAATCAATATAAAATAATGACCTAAACAGTAACAATAATTAATAAAAATGCTTGATATAATTAATGAACATATAAAAAAAGTCGAATCATTCACTGCTGACAGTATTGATAAAATTGAAGAATTCCGGATTAAATATCTCGGTAGGAAAGGAATGCTTGTACAGTTATTCGACGAGTTTAAAACCATCCCCGCTGAGCAAAAAAGGGAATATGGGCAAAAGCTTAATGAACTTAAAAACAAGCTCACCGAAAAAATAAATTTATTAAAGGCAGGTATGACATCGGGGCAGACACCCTCTTCCGATATAGATCTAACTATGCCGGCAGAAACTGTCACAATAGGCACTCGTCATCCATTGTCAATTGTCCGGAATGAAATACTTGAAATATTCAGCCGTATTGGTTTTATAATTTCCGAAGGGCCTGAAATAGAAGATGACTGGCATGTTTTTTCAGCGCTAAATTTTCCGAAAGAACATCCTGCCAGGGATATGCAGGATTCTTTTTTCATTCAAAAAGAGCCGGATATATTGCTGCGTACGCATACTTCATCGGTGCAAGTCAGAGTAATGGAAAAACAAAAACCGCCAATCAGAACCATTTCTCCCGGGCGTGTATATCGCAATGAAGCGATTTCAGCCAGGGCTCATTGTCTGTTTCACCAGGTTGAAGGTTTATATATAGATGAAAACGTATCGTTTGCCGATTTGAAGCAGGATTTGTTGTATTTTGTCCAGGAAATGTTCGGAAAAGATACGAAAATAAGATTACGACCATCTTTTTTTCCTTTTACCGAACCATCGGGCGAAATGGATATTTCATGTAAATTATGCGGAAGCAAGGGCTGTAAAATATGCAAGCATACCGGTTGGGTCGAAATTATGGGATGCGGAATGGTTGACCCGAATGTGCTGGAATTTAATAATATTGATAGCACAAAATATACCGGCTATGCTTTTGGTATGGGCATCGAAAGAATTACCATGCTGAAATACCAGATTGATGATATAAGGTTGTTTTTTGAGAATGATGTGAGATTTTTGCAACAATTTGAGTCGTGCTGGTAGTTACACCTCTTCAAAATTCCGTATTTTTGTGAAAGTATGAAAGATTTTATTAATATAAAACCTCTTTTAAACGAAGCATTTGGAGAAAAGGTCGAATTATTTCCTAGTGTTAATGAACTATTTGAGTTAGAATTAGCTTATTTGGAGTATAAATGCTTACCTAAAGACCAAGTGCTTGAAAGAACAGCATATATTAAATCTATTGATAATCAGTATTCAAAACATTATTTGTTATATTCCAATAATTCAGAAACAATTCATTCTAATAGGTCAACTGTAACACAAGCATACTTTGAAGAAGGACAATTTTCAACCGGTTATGCAACTCATGGACTTTTCCCATATCGTGGCAAATTTCACCCTCAGCTAATTAAAGGATTGATAAATATTTTAAATATAAAAAATGGCGAAACAATATTAGACCCAATGGCAGGAAGCGGTACGACAAATATTGAAGCTGCATTAATGGGAATTAATTCATTGGCTATTGATGTAAGTCCATTTTGTCAATTTATGATAAAAACGAAGCATGAATCACTAACTATAAATCTGACATTATTAGAAAAAATCAATATTGATAATAAAAAATTGTTTGATTTTTTCAAACAGGGAAATGTTCTAAAAAGAATAGAGAAAATTGATGACCCAAATAAAATTAAGATTTACAATCTTGCATTTTTAGCATTCCTTGATGCATTAGGTTATTCTAAAAGAGTTGTGAAATCAAATCACGAACAATTGTTTGACAAAGTATTACCTCGATACATTGAAACAGTAAAATCTTTTCTGTCAAATCCATATTTTGATCAAAATAAATTAGGAAACTTGGAAGTTTTATCTGATTCTGATGCTTTAAACATTCTCCTAAAAAACAATTCCGTTGATTGTATAATAACTTCGCCTCCATATTCATTTGCAATTGATTATGTTGAAAACGATAAAGATCAATTAGAATTCTTAGGTTATGACACAACCGAATTGAAAAATAGACTAATTGGAAGAAATAATAGAATCAATAAAAAAAGAGTTTAAATTTAGTCAAAGTATACATATTGAGATGTTGCTTTGGGATTTTGAAATATTCGCCCAACTGACGGCCATTCATAAAGACTTTATTCTTAAGGGCGGGGCAGCAACTCAAATATACCTCCCTGTAGAAAAACAAAGAGCAAGTAGGGATATTGATTTAGCTACAACATTAACAGAAAAAGAAATAGAGAATGCGTTAAATAACGTAAAACAAAAATTTGAAGAAAATTATGAAGGATATATCAATTCGCTCAAAGAAACGTTGTTAATTGTAAAAAACAAGGTTGAAACCGAAGGGCTGAAAAAAAAATTTTTGAATGGCTTCTAACTGATAAAGAAAATGGGTTAAGAGCATTATTAGCTTTAACCGGTTTTTCTAACGAGTATTTAAAGCGATTAACAACAATTATTCGAATTGTTGATAATTCAGAAGGGTGTGCTTGTAATTTAATGTAATATATATATCTTTGTATCCTAATTTTATTTGATATGGATGCAAAAATAGTTACTAAAAATTCAGATTTAATAGTTGTTCAAGTAGCAATACCATTAACAAAATCAATGCTAACAAACGAGGAGAATATTCAAAAAGCATTAAACCAAGCAGGACTTGTAGCTACACAAGATTGCTTATCTGAATTTGATACCGATGGTTCTCCTATTGATGTTGGCAATGTAAGATTTACAAGTAAAGGCAAAGTACCAAAAATATATCAAACTCCTTACGGAGAAGCAACCATAGAAAGACATGTATATCAAAATAGTCATGGAGGTACAACTTTTTGTCCGTTAGAAAATGATACCAGAATAATTGTTGGCTCAACTCCGAAGTTTGCCAAAATGGTATCAAGTAAATATTCAGAAACAGGTGCAAAAAGAGTTCAGATAGATTTAGAGGATAATCATGGGAGGTATATTTCACGTTCTTTCATAGAAGATATAAGTAATGCAGTGGTACGTACAATTACCAACAAGGAAGCGTACTGGGAATACTCAATACCAGTAGAACAAGAAAATGTTGCAAGTATTGGAATAAGTTTAGACGGAACTTGTATGCTAATAGTTGACGAAAGTTACCGTCAAGCAATGGTTGGAACAATTTCGTTATATGACAATGATGGCGAAAGATTATATACACATTATACATCTTCACCACCGGAATACGGAAAATTAAAATTTACGGAAGAATTTGAAAAAGATATAAAATATTTTCAAAGTTTCTACCCCAACGCAAAAAACGTTGGGATTGCAGATGGAGCAAAAGATAATTGGACATTTTTGGAAAAACATACAAGTCATCAGATATTAGATTACTTTCATGCAACAGAATATCTATCATTAGCAGCAGAAATGGGATTTAAGAGAAAATTTGAAGGAAAGGAATGGCTCGAAAAATCACGTCATAAGTTAAAACATGAAGCCGATGGAGCCAAAGAGTTATTAGGTGAGATGAAAGTCCTGTAAAAAAGAAAATCACAGAGCAAAAAAAAGAAAAAATACAAAGTGCAATAACCTATTTTGAAAATCATCTGCATCAGATGAATTATAAAGAGTATCAGGAAAAGAAATTTCCAATTGGCTCAGGAGTTGTAGAAGCGGCGTGTAAAGTAATAATAAAAAAGAGATTGTGTGGCTCTGGCATGAAATGGAAAATGGAAGGTGCTCGAACAGTTTTGTGCTTACGTTGCTTCAATTATAGCGATGGAAAATGGTCGCAACTTTGGGATAAAATAAATAGATATGGGAAATAATTACATTAAATTACACGCACACCCAAATCTAAGACAGAAATTTCAATAGATACCTTAATAAAAGAGCATTATCCCTATGCAAAATTTATTGGTCTTATAGATGGAATTGGTTGGTATGTTAGAAAAGGAGACTTAAAAAGGATGGTTTCCGCTTATGAAGATGTTTTTACCTATCATAAAGACGAATTAAAACGATTTGAAAAACTGTTAATTGAAACTTTTAAGAAATGATTGATAAGTTTATTAATAAAATTTACCAAGGTGATTGTTTAGAATTATTCAAAAACATTCTTGATAATTCTATTGACATAACTTTTGCCGATCCACCTTTTAATTTAAAAAAAAATTATACCAGCTATGATGATAGTCTTGAATTTCAGGAATACTTGAACTGGTGTGAAAAATGGATTTTTGAAATGGTAAGAGTAACCAAACCTACAGGATCTATTTTTTTACACAATATTCCAAAATGGTTGACTTATTATGCAACCTATCTGAATAAATTCGCACATTTTAAACATTGGATTTCCTGGGATGCACCGACTGCACCAATGGGAAAATCTTTACAACCGGCACATTATGGTATTTTGTTTTATACAAAAAAAGAAAAAGGAGCAAAAATATACGAATTGCGACATCCTCATAAAAGAGACAGGAAACAGGGTTATTTATTAAAAGATTATGGCGGTAAAAAGGATGGTTTGCACCCATTTGGCCCTCTAATTTCTGATGTCTGGACGGATATTCATAGAATTAAACATAATACGAAAAGAAACCCTCACCCTTGCCAATTACCGATTCATTTAATGGATAGACTGATTTTAATGACAACCGAACAAAATGATATAGTCCTTGATCCATTCTCAGGAACCGGCACGACCGCTATTTCTGCAAAACGTTTAGGTCGAAGATATATTGGATTTGAATTGGATAATAATTATGTCGAGATATCCGAACAGAGATTAAGTAAAACATTGCCTAATTTTAAGCTCGGTGAAAACTGGGTTAGCTTTTATCTTAATGATATTGTTACAATAAAAGATATTGACTGGAACGAGCTTAAACAATATTTTATAATACCCGAACCCTTAAGAACTATTGATTATGAACGGGCAAGAATTAAAGATAAAAAATTAATACCTTCAGAAAGCGAAGTATTAATAGATAATAACAAAATAATAAATAAAAAATCAAATAAAATATCCAAAGAGAAAGATAATATTCTGTTTAAGGAATTTGAACAATTAATATTTTCCGGCAATGTTCAATCAAGCATGTCAGCAGTCCAGCCAAAACTATAAAGGAGGACAATAAAATGGGAAAATACAGATGCACAGTTTGCGGTTATATATATGATCCGGCTATTGGTGATTTAACTCGAGGGATCAGTCCGGGTACTGCTTTTGAGGATTTACCAGATACCTGGGTCTACGGTTCTGAACCTGAAGCAGAACTGTCCCTGGATATTT
>JACQWN010000422.1:1981-2787 GCA_016209245.1 Bacteroidia bacterium | reverse complement strand
CATTTCCATATACCACCATCAGTAGAATTACTGTTATATCCACCTGCCCATCCAGTATTTATATCATAAAAAGAAACACAAGTATACTGAACAGAACCTGTATCAATATCTATAAACGAATTGCAATCATCAATGCTGTATGATGATCCTCTGTTAGGTCCATTAGAAACATCTACCCACATAGCAGTGCCCGGAATAAAATCAATAAATGGTTGTTTTACGAAGTATCCTGATGGTGTAATGGCATTCCATGTTGTTCCGCCATCAGTTGTTTTTTTCATAGTATAAGGTGGCCGCCTCAAAATAGCAAAGCCCGTATTTGCCTCTTTAAATCTTACATCGGTCTGATAGCTCAACCCCGTTGAAGATACTGTCCATGTTAATCCTTTATCTGTTGACTTAAACACTCTACCAATAGTAGTTCCGAACCATAAAGTATTTTTGAAAGCATCATAAAAATTTATTGTTCCGCATTCTGCTCCGCTTGCATTAGGAATGTTTGCCCCTATAACCTGTGTCCAGGAAGCACCTCCGTTTGTTGTTGTATAAATAACAAAGTCCTGATTATCTCCTGTAGGGTCGCCCATACAAACACCATCATTAGCATTGAAGAAATGTATGAAGTTTGCCCAACTATTAGTAAAAGCAGGCGAGTTCGCTGTTGACCATGTAAGTCCTCCATCAGTTGTTTTAGCAATAACGCCACCTGTTCCTGTAAGAGGTCCCATACAAACGAAAGCAGTATCGGCACTGAAAGCGAAAATATTTGACACTATATAATTAGTGCTTCCTGTAAAAGAGATTGT
>JACQWN010000422.1:0-1919 GCA_016209245.1 Bacteroidia bacterium | reverse complement strand
ATCTGATTAAATGGATTTATTCCGTCAAAAGCAGTAGCCCACACAACGTTGGGATTAACGATAAAAATCTGACTAATACCACGTGAAATATCCGCAAACTTTGTATTTTGCATAATCCATGCCGAAGGTATTCCACCTACATCAATAAATGTTTCTCTTGTTTTTGTATCTATGCCTGATGCATTTGTAACGGTAAGCGCTACTAAATACCTCCCTGCTGAATTATATGTAACTATTGGATTTTGCAAAATAGATGTAGCAGGTGTTCCGCCGTCAAAAGTCCATGACCATATTGTAGGATTGTTAGTAGAATTATCAGTAAAATTAACCGAACCACCTACTAATGGAGTTATTGTATTTGCACTAAAGTCAGCAACAGGTGCATTTGAAGGTGATTTAATCCGAATAATTACTCTATTATAATAATTGTAATCATCTCCATTAGGATTTAAGTTGTCAATAGCATAGTAACCATTAGCATCACCCGACCATCCCCAATTAAAATGAAACATATTACTATTATTATATCCATCGCAAACAAAAGCATGTCCACCTGTACCTGAATTATTCGCACCCGAATATAATACAGGACGAGATGCATTAAGTTCTGCTTTCAACATATTTATCCAGTTAGCAGTAGAAAACATATTATCCTTATATTTTATTTCTGCATTTGAATATTTAAAATTATTAATAAGAGCTATTAACCCATCGAATGTTGTAGTGCCAGAACCATTAGGAGAATATTTCATATTACTTGCCACACCACAATGATACATTAAAGTAGCAACAGCCGGATTAGATGATGTAACATTATTCGGCATAGACGCCCACTCATAAGTAGTTGCACCAAAATCAGCAGATAAAGTACCATACGGAGCACAAGTATAATTATTAGAACCAGTTCCTTTAACTGGATAATTCCAGTATTTCATTATTTGTGCCATTGCTGTAGCCGCACAACCTGTAAAACAACGACCACAAGAACCAGCCGCATCAGAAGGACAAAGTGCATTGTAATAACAATCCTGATTCCAAGTAGTAGATTATCAAGTTTGTTATCAACAATGTATTTAATTTGTTCGTCATAACTATTATACCATTCTTCTATGTTTGGAGGAAGATTATTTTCTGCAAAATCATTTTCAAGTGAATAACCAAGAACAGGAGTAGCAGCATCATCAGCCGATACCATCACAAAACCATCAGCCTTAAAAGTAAAAACAAAATATGTTGTCAATCCCTCGTACTTATTTTCTATCACACGCTCAACTGAATAATCAGTAACAGCCGACGAAACATAATGTTTGTAATAATTTGTTGCAATGAGTTGAGCGTCTTTTTCACTCACTGGCTTTGCCAGAAGCAATGCGCTGACCGTTACGGAAACAGTCAATAATGCGATTTTTTTCATAATATTATTTTTAAGACGAAGATGTTTTAACAAGGTTGCCTCAAAAATAAGAAAAAAAAGATAATTTTTTCCGGAAATATATTCAAAGAATTTTTCAGGCAGGGGCAAATTTTGTTGTCCTGCTAGGGCTCGAACCTAGACTCTTCTGATCCAGAGTCAGACGTGTTACCAATTACACCACAGGACAATTTTCAGTAGGGACATAAAATTTTATGTCCCTACTGTTGAAATTCATCGTCTCTTTCTTCAAAAAGTTTTTTTGTTTTTGAAAAGAGAATGTCAAAAAAGTTACCTTTTGATTTTCTGGAATGAGTGGTTATGTTTTCTTTTTGAGCGGTACGATTTTTTTCTGCTTCAAGTTCTTTAAATCCATGAAGTACTAGTCCAACACTGGTTGAAAAAAGAGGATTAGCCACATTTTCGTCGCATTGTGAAAGATGTTCGTTAGGATAACCAATTCGTGTATCCATTCCTAATGTATATTCTACTAATTGTTTTATATGTT
>JACQWN010000421.1 GCA_016209245.1 Bacteroidia bacterium | reverse complement strand
CGAATTTTCCAACCTGTCGGCTATATAGCCCAAACCGGTTACAGTATCAAGCGTTGATACCGAATGATAATCAATGCTTAGCTTACTATCGAATACAAGAATTTTCATCGGGTTCCAGCTCATTTTGACATTATTGAAAAAGCCGTTGACAGCGCTTTCGGAATAAACAGCATTAAAATACCCATATCCGGAAATGAAATTATTCAGGTAATATATCATATCCTGATGCGTAAGCCCTGTATGAAGGAGATAATTAAATTTTTTGAAATACCTGTTCCAATCATATACCAAATTGTAGTTTCTGATGTTTTGCCTGTTAATATTAGCATAATCATTGCCTTCATAAGTATTCAGACGGGGGATGCTTCTGTAATCGTGTTGCAGCCATAATTTTAAGGATGCAATACTATGTGTGTCGGGTCTTGCATATAGTTCCTGAAGCAATCCGTATTGTGAATAATCTGCATTTTCGTTTCGTTGGACAGGATAAATATATTCGCCAGTTTCAGCGTCAATATCGGCAATATTTTTATTAATGAATTTAAAATTGTTTTTTGAATATGTATAAAATAATCTTGTTTTCGATTGAAAATAATAATTTCCTGCGTTAATCTGAATAAATTCGTTAAATGTTGAGTAACTGCCAAATCCTTGTATAGCACGAACACTAAAGCGATTATTCCAATCGGGGTGGTTATTGATTAAGACGCTTCCTCCAAAAGCTCCGTGTGAATCGCCGATTAATGCCGGACCATGCACAAGTGATAATTCGTCAATAAGATGCACTGGAATTAACGAAAAATCAACTTGTCCAAGCATAGGCGATTTAATGCTTATCCCGTTCCATAAAACATCGGTTTGGGAAGGCGCAGTACCTCTGAAAGAAATTGTAGCTAAAGCTCCTCTGCCGTTACTTTTGATAAATACCGGCGTATTTTCGGATAATAGCTCTGAAAGAGAAAGATTCGCCTTTTCAGTCAATATTATTGAGTCAACATCGTTTCTGATAAGACCCGCATCAGGTAACAGGCGTTTTGCATAAATATTTACCTGTTTCAGCTTCAGCGTATCATCCTGAGAATAAGAGCTGATAAATAGAAATAAAAAAAATAAAGGAAGTATAATAAAAATTTTTTTTCGCCACCAAAGCACTAAAGCACCAAATTTCACTAAAGTAATTTTTTTGATATTCAGTATTTTGTGGGATTTAGTGTTTTTGTGTTTTTGTGGCATTTTTGATTTTTCTTTTTAGTATAATTATCATTCTATTACAAACGATTTTAGAATTACAGTATTTTCATAAAGAAATCTTATTACATATAATCCCTTTTTAAAACCTGTAAGTTCGAGCTTTGTAAGATGGTTGTCAATTTTCCCGAAAATAATTTTTTGTCCTGCAAAATCAAATATTTCATAAGATGCGCTGTATATGAAATTTTGTGCCTTGTAAGCAATATTTAAGGGATAATCCACAGGTAAAGGATTAGGATAAATATATATTTCCGGCTTATTATTTTGTGACAGATTGTAACCGGTATTTCCGTTAAAATAAATAACCCCAACAGCTTCGAGGTCAAATCCGCCGGTGTTGAACGGTGTTGGCCACGGATCATTAATTTTATGTCCATAAGAATCATAAGATGTATAATCGCCGCTGATATTTCCAATTACATCTTTTATTCTGATATAATTAATACTGTCGGGATTTATACCGGAGCTATCTTTCAGCTCTTCCAAATCGAAAGGAACACCGTAATTAATTATATATTTTCCTGCCAGGTTGTGAATTTGTTCCGGTTTCAGCTGCCCGAATGTTGTCAGTTGTGAATCGGTTTGGGTCAGTGAAGCTGACGGGAATCTTACATATTTTTGTCCATCGGTGCTGACTTCAACAAATGCAAGTTCAAGGAAATAATCGAATGGGTATTCGATAGCTTTAAAACCATTTTCAAAAATTGCAAAATCGGGTCCGGGTCCGTTCCCGACAGGGGCTAGAAATGATACTATTGCAGTTCCACCATCGCCAAAACTAACATAGCCATTTTCGCCTGCCTTGCCAATAGCATTTTCCTGTTGGCCATAACTTGCATAACCGTTTTCAATATGAGAAATATCCATAGGGCCGCGTACAACGGTGCATTGAGAAGCCCATCCTTTAAAAACAGATGAATCTTTATGTATAGCGGTAGATCCTGGTTCTCCTGCTGCCGGTGGATACTGTGCAAAGGCAAGCAATGGATAAATAAATATAATAATTAAACAGTTTCTATATGACATATAAATAAATTGCTAAATTGCTAAATTGTTGAATTGCTAAATTGCTGAATTGCTAAATTGCTGAATTGCTAAATTGCTGAATTGCTAAATTGCTGATTAACCATTTGACCATTCAATAAGCAGTTGGCAGTCGGCAGTCGGCAACCATTCAGCCATTCAGCCATTCAGCCATTTAACCATTTAACCATTTAACCATTTAACCATTTTTAAGATATTTATTGTTTAATCATCTTTTGCATAATCGTCTTATTATTAAAGCTAATTTCTAAAACATACACACCATCCGGCAGGATTGAAACGTCAATTTGCCTTATATCCGGTTTATTGAATTCCAACAAAGTTTTCCCGGTAATATTTCTGATAACCAGCCGGTCAATTTTCCCAGCAATATCAATAGTTGCCAAATTAATACAAGGATTAGGAAAAATGTTAATATCCGATTTCTTTGTTGCTTCTTCAACAGATACCGGCATCGTCATTAAATTTTCCATACAAAAGTAAGCCGGCGTATTCATTCCCCATAGACCCACATCTGATGAACTAAGCCGAAAAACCAAACTATCAACAACTCCCAATAATGACAAATCAAAAATATCCCAATCTTTCAAAATATAATCCTGCGAATTATTAAACCTAAAATCAGCCAAATAGAACTCAGCCGAATCGGTAAAAATACCATTATTATAACCATCAACAGTCAATTTAAACCAATCGGGGTCATTACCTGATGTTCCACCAAATTTTTTTGCAAAAGCATCGCCATCACGCATACTGATATAAGCGTAAGTAGAATTAGTTACATAAAATACAACATTATACACACTATCAGGTAACCTTACATAAGTGGTAGTGAAACTGTTTACATAAGCCACGGTAAAATTGTTTCCACTATATGCATGTCCGGCCATCACACTATACATATTGGTATAACCCGCTGTAATCGAATCTGTTTTATTAGAATAGGCAAAACCACTCCAAGAGCCCCCAAAAGAAGTGTCATAATAATTTACAAAATAGCAGTTAGCGTTGTAAAATCCACCCGACAAATCAGAACCATTCCAAAAGGAATCCGGTTGCAAGGTTAAATCATCAAATGTAGCTGTTTGAGCCATCAATTGAGCAAATGCACTTAATAAAAGTGCGGTCATCAAAAAAGTAACTTTTTTCATTTTTTTAAATT
>JACQWN010000420.1 GCA_016209245.1 Bacteroidia bacterium | reverse complement strand
GATTTAAAACGCATTGTTGATGCATGTATAAAGAATTATTTACTTTCCCTGGCAAATACCGATAGCTTGAAACGTACAAGAATTGATTTGTATGACGATATTCTTATTGTCAGTGATACAGGTTCGGGAAAGTACAGACCAACATTATATGATTTTCTGGCGCACCGCGCTGTGAATTTTTTCAGCAGCACCGAGCCCGACATAGCCCGGCCAGCAGACCAGTTTACTCTTTCAGGCGACGCATATTTTAAGCCGGCGACGGAATTTATTAAGCTCCCGATTAATTCAACCGATACATTCTCGCTCAAATATTATGCAATTAAAATTCTTCAGGACATACTTGCATTCCATATTGATGACGACTCTATAATAACATGGCTCGATGCCGATTTGAAGCGGTTGCAGCTTTTAAAAAATTATTCCATTGAACCGTTGAAGGATACTCTTTATTATTATGCCCTGAAAGAGCTTGAAGAGAAATGTATTAAGCACCCGTTTTCGACGGAAGTCAGCTACGCCATTGCCTGTGTATATTACACAAGAGGAAACACATATCAGCCATTACTAAAGGAAGATAATAAATGGATGCTAAAAAAAGCATTTCAGTATTGCGAACAGGCGATTAAAAGATTTCCCGGCTCTTTTGGTGCAAAAAATTGCGAATGCCTGAAAAAAGATATTTTGAAAAAAGCTATTGACTTTTCGGTTGAAGCTTTCAATCTGCCCGACAGGCCACTGAAAGCCCTGGTAAATTATAAAAATCTTACTCATGTTTATTTCAGAGTAATTTCTTTAGACCGGCGGAAACACAGGGATGATATAAGGGACTTATACGGAGAGGAATTTGCCAAATATATTGCTAAGCTCAAGCCGGTAACGACATGGGAGCAATCCTTCCCTTCCGACGGAGATTATCAGCTCCATTCATCCGAAATAAAAATTCCGGCTTTAAAAACCGGCTATTATATTATATTGTGCAGCCCCGATAAAGAATTTAAAGCTACGGTGAACGCTATCGCTTACTCTTATACAACTATTACCAATCTTAGCTATATAGGAAGGAAGGACTTACATGAAAATTATGAGTTTTGTGTTATGAACCGTGAAAACGGGCAGGAATTGGCAAATATTACAGGTATCATGTGGGAAGAACAGTACAGCTATGTTCTGCAAAAATATGTTTATAAAAGAATCAGGGATTACCAATCGAATGAACAAGGTATTATTACTGTCAGCCCTCCTTCCGATTACCGTTATTTTTATATGGAATTCCGGAATGACGCAGACGCTCTTTTTACAAATGAATCGTTTTATCAGAATGCCCCATATAATTACAGAAATTACGAATATGTTACATATTTTTTCACCGACCGGTCTATTTACCGGCCCGGGCAGACAATATATTTTAAAGGTATAGTTTTAAAACCGGATGGTGACAAGTATAAAATTGTTCCTGGTTTTTCTACTACTGTAAATTTTAATGATGCCAATTATCAAAAGGTTTCCGATTTACATCTTACATCCAATGAATACGGCACATTCAGCGGTACATATACAGCCCCGCAAGGTGTAATGAACGGAATGATGACAATTGAAAATTATTATGGTTCAACATCTGTGTCGGTGGAAGAATACAAACGCCCAAGATTTGAAACGAAATTCGATACTATTAAAGGAAGCTACAAGCTGAATGAAAAAGTTAAAGTAAAGGGGTATGCAAAATCGTATGCCGGCTCAAATATTGACGGAGCCGATATACAATACAGAGTTACAAGATATACATATATACCTTATTGCTGGTGGTATTGGCGCTGGTGGACACCGCCGCCGGCAGGCGAAACGACCATTTGTCATGGTACAACACAGTCGGATATAAAAGGAGAATTCGAAATTGAATTTACTGCAATCGCCGATCCAACCGTTGACAAACAATGGCAACCAACGTTCAACTACTCTATTACTGCCGATGTTACAGATATTAACGGAGAAACACATTCGGCATCTCAGACGGTTATTGTTGGATATACAGCCATGGTTATAAATACAGATATTGGTGACGCAGTTAATAAAGATGAGTTAAAAGAATTTCAACTGAACACTTCAAATCTTAGCGGCACATTCGTTGAGGCAAAAGGGAAAATAACAATTTCAAAGCTTAAAGAAAATCAAAAGCTATTGTGTGCAAGGAAATGGAAGCAGCCCGACAAATATTTAATAAACAAAGATGAATATGAGAGAGATTATCCTTATGAGGCATATAAAGACGAGGATGATATTACAAAATTTGAAAAAGAATCACAGGTTTTTAGTTCCGTGTTTTTTTCCGAAAAAAATAAAAAAATAAAGCTGGATAATATTAATGCATGGAAACAAGGAAAATATATGCTCGAAATCACATCGAAAGATATTTATGGCGAGGATGTGAATTACAAACATTATTTTACGGTTTATTCCCCAAAAGAAACAAGTGTTGCAGAATCGGATATTGACTGGTTCGGTGTAATTAATAATACCGGGGAACCAGGGGATAAGGCACAATATATCATCGGTTCAAAAGACAAAGATGTAAAAGTTCTTTATGAAATTGAATATAATGAAAAAATTCAGAGCAGACAATGGTTGACATTGTCAGACGAACAACGGCTGATTGAAATTCCCATTGAAGAAAAGCACAGGGGTAATTTTTCGGTACATTTCACCTTTGTAAAACATAATAATATCTTTATACATGACGATTTGGTAATGGTTCCATTTTCAAACAAAGAGCTTGATATTAATTTCGCCACTTTCAGAAATAAGCTTTATCCGGGGCAGGAAGAAGAATGGAAAATAACAATCAAAGGCAAGGATGGCGATAAAGTCGCCGCCGAAATGCTTGCAACGCTTTACGACGCTTCGCTTGATGCATTTAAGCCGCATTACTGGTATTTCAATGTTTACCCGTCATATTATACACAATTGACATGGAATGGTTTTAATAATTTTACAACAACCTTGTCCACTCTTTACGAGAATGAATGGAATCCTTATTTTAATTATAATATAAGGTATTATGATGAATTGAACTGGTTTGGTTTCTATTATGGATATTATGGCAGATACAGGTATTATTATGATGGTTTTGCTCTTGGCGGAGCCCGCGGAGATGTAGTATTGGAAGAAAGTGAAAAATCGG
>JACQWN010000419.1 GCA_016209245.1 Bacteroidia bacterium | reverse complement strand
AACCACATTCTTGAATTCATGATTAATTTTTACAACTTTAAATTCCATTGTTTTACCAACAAAGACATCATAATCACGAATCGGCTTGACATCAATCTGGGAACCCGGTAAAAATGCTTCAATACCAAATACATCTACTATCATGCCTCCTTTTGTGCGGCATTTGATATATCCTTTTATGATTTCATTATTTTCAAGAGCTGAATTGACTCTGTCCCATGACCTTAATGCCCTGGCTTTTTTATGAGATATAATAAGCTGACCATTGTTATCTTCTTTGCTTTCTACATATACTTCAACCTTGTCGTTTATCTGAAGATCGGGATTATATCTGAATTCATTAAGACTGATTATTCCCTCGGATTTATAACCTATATTTACTACTACTTCGCGTTTATTCATGGAAACTACTGTACCTTCAACAACTTCATTTTCCTGAACGCTCGACAGTGTTTTATCATAAATACCTTCTAATTCTGCCCGTTCTTCCGGTGAATAGATATCTTCCTTTTTACCAAGCGCTTCCCAATTAAATTTATCCTGGTCGGTTTTCGACTTCTCTAAAGTAGCATGAAGTTCCTCCTTGGTAATTGGTGCTTCATCATCAAAATATTGTTCAATTGTATCTTCGCTCTTGCCTTTCACAAAAGTATCAGATATTTCTTCCTCGCTATCCATTACTTCAGCAGGGACTTTTAAATCTGTAATACTATCGTTCTCATCATCCTGGTCTTCACTCTGAAAATCATGATATTTATCACTCAGTTTATCAATCATGTATAAAAATTAATAAGTTAGACATTATAATTATTAAACAAACTGCAAATGTATAATTTTCTTTGAAAAAGAACAATTTTTTATTTTTTTATAATTATCTAAAATTTTTCATAATAAAAACTTAATTTTGAACTTTTAATCATAAGTTAATATTAATATTATGAAAATTGCAATAATTGGAACCGGATATGTGGGGCTTGTTACCGGAACTTGTTTTGCTGAAACAGGAATTACTACTACATTAATATCGAAAAAGGCAGATTGCTCTTTTCTACTAAAATTGAAGATTGTCTTGATAATTGTGAAGTTGTATTCATAGCCGTAGGTACACCTTCCGATACAGACGGAAGCGCCGATTTGAAATATGTTCTTGGGGTTGCCGCAGATATAGGACAATATATGAACCAATATTTAGTTGTGGTGACGAAAAGCACAGTTCCGATCGGCACTGCTGAAAAAGTTAAAAAACAAATTAAAGACATCCAGAAAAAAAGAGGGATTTCCATTGAATTTGATGTCGCCTCAAATCCTGAATTTCTTAAAGAAGGTAATGCTATTGAAGATTTTCTGAAACCCGACAGGATTCTCATTGGAGTTGATTCGGAACGGGCAGAAAAGATATTACGGCGGTTATATAATCCTTTTCTTCTTAATGGTCATCCATTACTTTTTATGGATATTCCTTCGGCTGAGATGACAAAATATACTGCAAACGCTATGTTGGCTACCAAGATAAGCTTTATTAACGATATTGCGAATCTGTGTGAAATTGTTGGCGCCGATATTAATATGGTAAGAAAAGGTATTGGCAGCGATACCAGAATAGGACCGAAATTTATTTATGCCGGTGCGGGTTATGGTGGCTCATGCTTTCCAAAAGATGTTAAAGCACTAATAAAAACCAGTGATGAGCATGGTCATTCGCTTGAAATTCTTAAAGCGGTTGAAAGAGTAAATATTAAGCAAAAAACAGTTCTTTTTAAAAAAATTTCCGCTCATTTTAATAATGAGCTGAAAAATAAAAAAATAGCTATTTGGGGCCTTTCATTTAAGCCAAATACGGATGATATGCGTGAAGCGCCCTCCCTTTCCCTTATAGATGATTTATTAAAAGCGGGTGCCAGTATTTCGGTTTATGACCCTGCCGCGATGAACGAAGCCAAACAAAAATTGGGTAATGTTGTTAATTACGCCAAAGACCTATACGAAACGCTTATTGATGCCGACGCTTTAGTTGTTGTTACCGAATGGTCTGAGTTCAGGATTCTTAACTACAAAGTTTTAGAAAAATTGATGAAAAATAAAATAATCTTCGACGGTAGAAATATTTATGAACCTTCAGAGATGAAAGAGTTCGGTTTTACTTATTATTGTATTGGCAGGAAGCAAGTTTAAGCAGTAGGTAGTAGGTAGTAGGCAGTGGGCAAACAACAAACGACAAATATCAAACATCAAACATCAAACAAGAAATTTAAAAACAGATGAAAAGAATACTAGTTACGGGAGGAGCGGGATTTATCGGGTCGCATCTTTGCGAACGCCTTTTAAAAGAAGGAAACGAAGTTATATCCCTGGATAATTATTTTACCGG
Organism: Bacteroidia bacterium; assembly: GCA_016209245.1. GTDB lineage: Bacteria > Bacteroidota > Bacteroidia > Bacteroidales > BM523 > JACQWN01. Next base: position 3,890 of record JACQWN010000419.1, on the reverse strand, counting down.
CGAAAAGCGAAATATAGTCCATCTAATGAAAAATCCTTTTTTTGAAGTCATCCGTCATGATGTTACTATGCCTTATTTCATCGAGGTTGACCAAATATATAATCTTGCATGCCCTGCTTCACCTATTCATTACCAATATAATCCAATCAAGACTGTGAAAACTTCTGTGATGGGTGCTATCAATATGCTTGGGCTTGCAAAAAGAATTAAAGCCACAATCCTGCAGGCTTCAACCAGTGAAGTGTATGGAGATCCTAAGGTTCATCCTCAGCCCGAATCATATTGGGGAAATGTTAATCCGATAGGTTCAAGAGCATGTTACGATGAAGGAAAACGTTGCGCCGAAACTTTATTTATTAATTATCATACCCAGAACAATGTTAAAATCAAAATTGTAAGAATATTTAATACTTATGGTCCCAGAATGCATCCTAACGACGGGCGTGTAGTATCCAATTTTATTGTACAGGCATTGAAAAATAAGGAAATAACAATATTTGGCGATGGAAAGCAAACACGGAGCTTTCAATATATTGATGATCTTATTGAAGGTTTGGTCAAGGCGATGAATTCGAAAGTTGAATTAACCGGACCTATTAATCTTGGTAATCCAAGAGAATTTACAATACTCGAGCTTGCCAAAAAAATTCTTAAGCTTACCGGTTCAAACTCAAAGCTCACATTTCATCCATTACCTGATGATGACCCTGTACAACGTAAACCCGATATTTCGTTAGCAATTAAAGAATTAAAATGGAAGCCAAATATTGCACTTGAGCAAGGTTTAATAAAAACAATTGAATATTTTAAAAAAAGAGTATCTATTTAGGTCAATGTTATTTCATAGGTATATTATCCCATCGAAGTACGAATTTATTACGAACTTACGAATTACGAATTTGCCAACCACGAACCCTTTCGTAATTCGTAAATTCGTATTTTTTTCGTACTTCGGTGGAATAATAACGTTTATACCTAAATAGTTACAAAAAAGACTTAAAATATGAAAGGAATCATTTTAGCGGGAGGAGCCGGTACACGGCTGTATCCTATCACGAAAAGCATTTCAAAGCAAATTATCCCTGTTTTTGATAAGCCGATGATTTATTATCCATTATCAGTTTTAATGCTTGCTGATATAAGGGAAATTCTTATTATTTCGACACCACAGGATATTCATTTATATAAAAACCTTTTATGTGACGGGAGCCAAATAGGTATTAATATAAATTATGAAATACAACCCTCGCCTGCTGGAATTGCTCAAGCTTTTTTAATTGGAAATAAATTTATAGGTTCCGACAGCGCCTGTCTCGTGCTTGGCGATAATATTTTTTATGGTTATAATTTTGGAAAACTTTTAAGAGAATGTTCCGAGCTTAATGACGGAGCAGTTATTTTTGGATATTTTGTAAATGATCCCGAGAGATATGGTGTTGTCGAATTTGATGAAAAAGGTAATGTTATCAGTCTTGAAGAAAAGCCGCGGCAGCCAAAATCAAATTATGCCGTTCCAGGGTTATATTTTTATACTAATGATGTTATTGAAAAAGCCAAAAAATTAAAACCATCGGCAAGGGGCGAATTAGAAATAACTGATTTAAACCGGCTCTATTTGCTGGAAAAGAGATTGAAAGTAAGGTTACTTGGACGGGGTATGGCCTGGCTTGATACGGGAACCCATGAAAGTCTTTTACAGGCATCTAATTTTATTGCAACAATTGAAGAACGGCAGGGATTAAAAGTCGCCTGTATTGAAGAAATATCATATAACAGGGGCTTTATTGATAAAAAACAGTTGATTGAGCTTGCAAAGCCACTGCTTAAAAATCAATACGGGCAATACCTGATGAATATCGCTAATGAAAAAATTATGCTGCTTGATTTATGAAAGTAATTGATACAATATTACCTGGATTGAAAATAATAGAACCTACGGTATTTGAAGATGAAAGGGGATATTTTTTCGAAAGCTATAATAAAGAAGTTTTTGACAAACAAGGCTTAGCTTATACTTTCGTTCAGGACAATCAATCGAAATCTTCTTATGGTGTTATCAGAGGATTACATTATCAGACAGCGCCTTATGCACAGACCAAACTCGTCAGGGTCATAGAAGGAATGATTTATGATGTTGCTGTTGATATCAGAAAAAATTCTCCGACATTCGGAAAATGGTTTGGTTGTGAGCTAAGCATGGAAAATAAATTGCAATTGCTTATCCCCCATGGGTTCGCTCATGGTTTTTCCGTGTTAAGTAAAACCGCAGTCGTGCTATATAAGTGTGATTCATTGTACAACAAACATGCAGAAAGGGGAATAAGATACGACTCGCCGGAATTGGCGATTGATTGGAAAATACCTGTAGAAAAAATTATTGTTTCAGATAAAGATAAGCTTTTTCCAGGATTAAATAGTTTATTATGACACAATCTCAAATTACTATTCTTGTAACAGGAGCAAACGGACAGCTTGGAATGGAGCTTAAAGCTCTTTCTCATGAATATCATGAATTCCGTTTTATCTGGACTGATATTGAAGAATTGGATATTACAAATAAAGAGTCGTTAAATAAATTTTTCGGAAACCATAAAATAGATGGCATTATCAATTGTGCTGCATATACTGCAGTTGATAAAGCAGAATCAGACGATGCGGAAGCTTTTCGAATCAATTCCGCTGCCGTAAAAAATCTTGTTGACATTGTAAAACATTATCATTGCCGTTTTATACATATTTCGACCGACTATGTTTTTGACGGTACAAGCAATCAGCCATATAAAGAAGATGATAAAGTGAACCCTGTTTCAATATATGGAAAATCAAAGTTAGCAGGTGAGCAGGAAATTATTAAAAGTGGAATTGATGCAATAATTATACGTACATCGTGGTTATATTCCGCCTATGGCAATAATTTTGTCAAAACAATTCTACGGATTGCCAAAGAAAAATCTGAAATCGGGGTGGTTTTTGATCAGACAGGAAATCCTACTTATGCCCATGATCTGGCAAAAGCATTGCTTGATATATTACAAATCACTTATAAAAATATTAATTCATTTAAAAGCGGGATTTATAATTTTTCAAATGAAGGCGTATGCAGTTGGTATGATTTTGCAACCGAAATCATCACCATAACGAATTTATCATGTAAAATTGTTCCTATCGAGACTTCTGAATTTTCCACACAAGCAAAACGACCTCAGTATAGCGTTCTTAATAAAAAGAAAATCAGGGAAACATTTAATATCGAAATACCACATTGGCGGGGGAGTCTTGAAAATTGTATACGGAAATTATCTTGAAAAACCAAAGATACAAAATATTTTAGAAAAAATTATTTCAGGTTAATAAATTTTTCAATAATCTTTTTTACTTTGTCTTTTGAAATACCTGTTAAATCGGATATTTCGTCAATTGTCTTTTCTTTTTTATATAATCTTATTACATATTCAGCTTCTTTTGTCTCATAAGCTTGTTCCCGTCCTTGTTCCCATCCATCTTCCCGTCCTTCTTCATAAAATCCTTTTGCAAATCGTTTTACTTCTTCAACAAATATATTATAATTTTTTATATATGTGTAATCTTTCTCTTTCAGGTTTCCTTTATATATTCTCCTTATTATTTCAACAAAAATTTCGTCTTCCATATATTTCAGAAAATCGGCTTTTTTATTTAAACGATTAAGCGTCTTTTCGGCTAGTTCAAACCAATTGTAATATCTGCTGTATTTTTGATTTGTTACAATATTCTTCTGAAAAGCATAGATTAACCGGTTTTTCTGCAAAAAATCAAGCCTTTTGGCTTTATTGTTCACTATATTTAATGCAGATTCTCTTTGTTGTAATAATTTCGTAATGTTTTTATTTTCCCACAGTAAATTATTATTA
>JACQWN010000418.1 GCA_016209245.1 Bacteroidia bacterium | reverse complement strand
AATTTAACAATCTAACAATTAAAATTATGGCTGAAATATCAGAAATCAGAGCACGTCAGATACTCGATTCAAGAGGTAATCCTACTGTTGAAGTTGATCTTATGACAGACAGTGGAATTGTTTCCAGAGCGTCGGTTCCTTCCGGTGCCTCAACCGGAAAGCATGAAGCTGTTGAGCTTAGAGATTGCGATAAAGGGAGATATCTTGGCAAAGGTGTAACACAAGCCGTGCAAAATATTAATAATGTAATTAATGAAGAGCTTCGCGGCATGTATATATTCGACCAAAGCTCTATTGATTATAAAATGATTGAGCTCGACGGCACTGAAAACAAATCGAATCTGGGAGCTAATGCTATTTTAGCAGTCTCGTTAGCAGCGGCAAAAGCCGGAGCTCAGACTGCAAATCTTGATTTATTCAGATATATCGGCGGAGTTAATGCAAATCTTCTGCCTATTCCCATGATGAATATCCTTAACGGCGGTTCTCATGCCGATAATAAAATTGATGTGCAGGAATTCATGATAATGCCTGTTGGCGCCGAATCATTTAGTGAATCTTTAAGGATGGGTGTCGAAGTATTTCATAATTTGAAAAGTGTGCTTAAGGAAAAGGGCTTTTCTACAAACGTCGGCGATGAAGGCGGTTTCGCACCAAACCTTTCTTCAAATGAACAAGCCATCGAATTTGTAATTAAAGCAATTGAAAAAGCCGGCTATAAACCCGGCAACGATGTTTATATCGGACTTGATGCCGCCGCTTCAGAATTTTATGACGAAAAAAAACATCTGTATATTCTTAAATCAACGAACCAAAAGCTTAAAAGTGACGAAATGATTGACTTTTGGAAAAAATGGGTAAAAAAATACCCGCTCTTGTCAATTGAAGACGGACTCGCAGAAGACGACTGGGAAGGATGGGCTGCCTTAACTAATTCACTTGGCAGTAAAATACAGATTGTTGGCGATGACATTTTTGTTACCAATGTTAAACGCCTTACACAAGGAATCATCAACGGTGTCGCTAATTCCATTCTTATCAAAGTCAATCAGATAGGAACTTTAACAGAAACAATCAACGCTGTTACACTCGCTAATAGCTACGGTTATACAACAATTATCAGCCATCGTTCAGGTGAAACCGAAGATACTACAATAGCCGACCTTGCAGTCGCTTTAAATACCGGCTTGATTAAAACAGGTTCCGGCTCAAGAACCGACCGTATTGCAAAATACAATCAATTATTAAGAATCGAAGAATTACTTGGCTCATCGGCAAGATTCACCGGCAGAAATTTCAGGTTTATTGAATAATTTTTTAGTTTTTGAGAGAAATTTACGCCGTAGATACGCACGGCCGTGCGTATCTACGGCGCGAATTTCTCTTAAAAAAAAATATCATGCATTATTCCAGTCTCAAATCATTCATCAATAAGCTTGAAGACAAAAACGAGCTCGTAAGAATCAAAGAATTTGTTAATCCGGTACTGGAAATCGCTGAAATAACCGACCGCTTTTCGAAATCAACTGAATATGGTCATGGAGGTAAGGCGCTGCTGTTTGAAAATACAGGCACACAATTTCCTCTTCTAATCAATGCAATGGGTTCATACAAACGAATCTGCCTGGCGCTCGGAGTAAACGAGCTCGATGAGTTCGGAAAAAGATTCAACATTCTCTACCAATTGTTTTTAAAACCGCCGTCTTCTTTTATAAATAAATTAAAAATGTTTCCTGGCTTAATGAAAATTTCATCTCTTTTGCCAAAAATTTTATCCGGAAGGGGTGCAAGCCAGCAGGTAGTAATGAACCAACCCGATATTGCAAAGCTGCCTGTTTTAAAATGCTGGCCAATGGATGGTGGCAGGTTTATCACTTTACCCATGGTCATTACAAAAGATCCTGAAACCGGAATCAGGAATGTCGGCATGTACAGAATGCAGGTACTCGGAAAAGCCCAAACAGGTATGCATTGGCACATTCATAAAGGCGGTGCTGCTCACTTTGAGAAATATAAAAAACTTAAAAAGAAAATGCCAGTTGTTGTCGCCCTGGGCGGAGATCCTGCCTGCACTTTTTCCGCCACTGCGCCATTACCCGAAAATATTGATGAATTCTTTTTTGCAGGATTTCTCCGTCAAAAAAGAATTGAGCTTGTACAATGTTTGACACAGGATATTGAAGCTCCCACCGATGCTGATTTTATAATTGAAGGATACATTGACCCCCTTGAAGATTTTATCACAGAAGGTCCATTTGGCGACCATACAGGTTTCTACTCGCTGCCCGCTCAGTATCCCTTGTTTCATGTTACGTGTATTACGCACAGAAAAGACGCAGTATATCCGGCTACAATCGTTGGAATCCCGCCAATGGAAGATTTTTGGCTAAGCAAAGCCACAGAAAGAATATTCCTTCCGCTTCTGAAATTAACCTTGCTTCCTGAAATCGTTGATATTGATTTGCCCGCTGCCGGTGTCACCCATAATCTTGCTATTATTAAAATCCGCGTGAGCTATCCCGGGCAAGCCCAAAAAGTTATGAATGCACTTTGGAGCGCCGGTCAAATGATGTTCAACAAAGTATTAATAATTACCGCTCAACAAGCCGATATTCACGATTATACCGGACTCGCCGTGAAACTATTGCAAAGCTTCGACCCGGCAAAAGATGTTTATTTTAGCCGGGGACCTCTCGATATTCTCGACCATTCCTCAAATCAACCGGCATTCGGCGGTAAAATGTGCCTCGATACCACAAGGCAGATTGACAATGTAAAACACGAAGAGCTAAAATTAAAATCAGAAATTTCCCCTGACAAAATTTTACAGCTATATCCGGAACTTTCAGCCATCAATATTTCTCTTGTAAAATCGGCAATACCGGTTCTAATCGCTTCAATCGTTAAATCAAAAGCCGGAATAATAAAGAATGTTTTTAATAATCTGATTAAAATACCGGAATTAACAGATGTAAAAATATTTATTATTGTTGACCATTACATAAATATTAACGATATAAACCGGATTATATGGTATTGTCTTGCCAATATTGACCCTGTCAGGGATTGCAGTATTCCGGCTTCTCCGTTTAATTCTAATCACCATTTATGTATTGACGGTACAAAAAAAACTAAAGAAGCTGATAATTTTCCAAGAGAATGGCCCGATATTATCGCTTCAGCACCCGAAACTATCGAAGCAATTGACAAAAAATGGGACATGCTGAATCTGGGAATATTCCTGCCCTCACCTGGCCTGAAGTACAAAGTGATTATACCATCTTTTTGAGATAATGCTACCATCTAATTTAGATAGACAGACCATCTAATTTAGATGACCTGTCCATCTATTTTAGATAACCTATCCATCTAATTTAGTTCAAAAAATTTGTATTTCACATTTTTCTATTATATTATTGGAATTTTCAATAATGTTTAATT
>JACQWN010000417.1 GCA_016209245.1 Bacteroidia bacterium | reverse complement strand
GATATTTATTGAATATAAAAAAGACCCTGAATTATTCAGGGTCTTTTTTTTCATTTTACTTCTGAAGTGAAATTTTTCTCGTAATTATACGGTCATTTGATAAAACTCTGATAACGTAATTTCCATCAGGTAATTTCGTCATGTCAATAGTTTGATAAGAAGAAACATTATTGACTTTAATAATCAGCTCACCGATAGCATTGTAGAGTGAAATAACTGTATTATCAGCATTGACAATATTTAATTTACCATTGGTTGGGTTAGGATAAATAGCTACAGGAGCTTTAGCTGAAATATTCATAATATTAACAGCATCAATATATACTGTATCAGTTTCGGTGCAACCATTTGCATCGGTTACAGTTACGTTATACAAGCCAAAGCAGAGAGTGGTTGCGGTTGCTGTAGTTTGAAATAAAGGATCGTCCCATAAATAAGAATATGATGGAGTTCCACCTGAAACTGATGCGGTTGCGGTTCCATCACAAGGACCTGTATCATCGGTTGAGATAATCAGAATTGACAATGGTGCCGGTTCGGATATAGTAACAGAACTAACTGCGGGACAACCGGCATCATCCAAGATAGTTACAGAATATACTCCAGCGGATAAATCATATATGTCTTCTGTAGTTTCTCCATTATCCCAATAATAAGTATATGGAACATTTCCTCCTGTCACTGTTAAATCAGCACTTCCAGTACTATCACCATTACATAAAACATCAGAACCAAAAATAGTTATATCTAATGGAGCCGGTTCGGTTATTGTTACACATTCTGTTATCAAGCAACCAACGGCATCAGTTATAGTAACACAATACTCTCCTGAACATAATTCTGTTATATCTGCTGATGATTGACCGGTTGCCCATTCAAACATATAAGGAGCAGTACCTCCACTAACAATCGGGAAAATATAACCATCACAATTTCCGTTACAGGAAACATTTGTGCTAATGATGTTTACTATTAAAGCAGAAGGTTCAGCAATTGTTACAGATGCAATTGCAGTACAACCATAGTCATCAGTTATAGTCACATTATAAATATCTGCTGTTAAGCTATCAATATCTTGCGTAATTTCACCATTATCCCATTCGTAAGTATATGGAATGCTTCCTCCGGTCACTGTCAGGTCAGCACTTCCCGTATTGTCACCATTGCATAAAACATTTGTTCCAATAATATCTGCGACTATTGCACCAGGTTCAGCAATGGTTGCCGAATCAATTGTAATACAACCATTGACATCGGAAACTGTCACTGAATAAGTTCCTGCTGTTAAGTTTGTAAATGAACTACCTGGATTATATGTATAGGGTGGTGTCGCACCGGAGGCTGTAAATGTTATTTCTCCGTCGTTACCACCATTACAACTTACATCGGTTACAACTGAACTTACTGTTAATGCTGATGGTTGTGTAATTGTAACACATACTGTTGCTGTACATAAATTGGCATCACTTACAGTAACACAATAAATGCCTGCCGGGATATTGATTAAGTCCTGAGAAGTTTGTCCGGTATTCCATATATAATTATAACCGGGCGTACCGCCAGATAGTGTTAAATTAGCAGTTCCGTTTGATCCTCCGTTACAACTTACATTTGTTTGTGCTGTTATGGTGGCTGTTAGTGCTGCCGGTTCGGTAACAGTTGCAGTAGCAGTTGCAGTACAACCGTTAAAATCTGTTACAGTAACATTATAAGTTCCTGCTGTTATGTTTGTAAATATACTGTCTGGATTATATGTATAAGGTGCTGTTCCGCCAGATGCTGTAAATGTTATTGCTCCGTCATTATCGCCGTTACAACTTACATCGGTTACAACTGAACTTACTGTTAATAATGAAGGTTCGGTTACATCAGCGCTTTCGATTACCTGACAACCTAAGGTATCGGTAACAGTAACAGTATAATTTCCTGCTATCAAAGTATTTAATATCTGAGCAGGTGCATAACTGTAAGGCGCTGTTCCACCGGTTGCGGTAAAGGTTATTGCTCCGTCGTTACCACCATTACAATTGACATTGGTTACAACTGAACTTACTGTTAATACTGCGGGCTCTGTTACTTCAACACCTCCTACTATTACTGCTGTACAACTGTTAACATCTGTAACAGTAACATAATAAGTTCCTGCTGTTAAAGTATCTAATGTCTGAGCAGGTGAATAACTGTAAGTTGCTGTTCCGCCACTTGCAGTAAAGGTTATTTCTCCATCATTACCGCCGTTACAACTTACATCGGTTACAACAGAACTTATGGTTAATGCTGTGGGTTGTGTTACTGTTGCACTACCTATCGCCTGACATCCATTAGCATCAGTTACGGTTACATTATATATACCGGCAGGCAGGCTGTCATTATCTTCAGTGGTTGCACCATTGTATGACCAGAAAAATCCATAAGGTAATGTACCGCCTGTGACTGTTAAATCAGCAAAACCATCGTTAATGCCATTGCAGGTAACATTTGTTCCAACAACATTTGCAATTAATGGAGCAGGTTCAGTAATTTCTGCTATACCAAATACATTACAAGATGCGGCATCGGAAACTGTAACAGAATAAATTCCGGCAAACAGGTTATTAATATCTTCGGTAGTTTCACTATTCGACCATACAAAGAAGTATGGAAATGTTCCACCCGACACTGCAATATCAATCGAACCTTGTGCAACACTATTACATAGTAAATCAGTTATAATTATTGTATCAATTGCGGGTGCGCCCGCATTGTTAACGATAATAGTTTCGTTTATTTCACAATTATTGTTATCGGCAACTGAAACAGAATAAATTCCTGCCGGTAATCCTGAAATATCTTCCGTTGTTTCAGTTGTTGACCATAAATACTGATAAGGAATTGTGCCACCTGCTATAGTAATATCAATAGCACCGTCGGAAGCGGAGCAAGTAGCTTCGGTTGTTAAATATGTAATTGCAAGTGCACCAGGTTCTCCTATAATAATTGTATCATTGGTAATACAATCATTATTATCG
>JACQWN010000416.1 GCA_016209245.1 Bacteroidia bacterium | reverse complement strand
TTCAAGCCCAAAGCCGTTGTTTCAGGCGATTTTTACTGGGCTGCAATTGTAGAGACGAGGAATGTAGAGACGTTGCATGCAACGTCTCTACATTCCGATGCCTCGTCTCTGCAGGATGCCCATAAAATCTTGGTGGTCGCAGTAGTAGATTGTACCGGTCATGGCGTTCCCGGCGCCTTCATTAGCATGCTTGGCATATCATTTTTAAACGAAATCGTGCGAAAAAAAGAGGTAACAAAAGCATCAGAAGTATTAGACCATTTGCGCGAATCTGTAACAGAGGCATTGCAACAAAAAGGGCAAACCGGTGAACAAAAAGACGGTATGGATATGAGCTTAGTGGCGATTAACCTGACTCCAATTGAAAACCTGTCAGCGCTTGTAGTGAGTCCCGCATCATGCGGGATCGAACTATGCGAAGCTCCTGACAGAGTTTGTGAAAGATATACATTACAGTTCGCTGGAGCAAATAACCCTTTATATATAATTCAATCGGTTGCGAAGCAACCGATTGAATTAAAAGAAATCTCCCACGACAAAATGCCCATAGCCATACATATAAAAATGGAAAATTTTACAAACTACGAAATAACACTGAATACAGGTGATAAATTGTACCTTTTTTCAGATGGTTTCCCCGACCAGTTCGGAGGCCCGAAAGGGAAAAAGTTTAAATATTCGGCTTTCAAAAAATTAATTGCTGAAACATCCAATCTGTCAATGAAAGAACAAAGTGAACAAATTGAAATGGCTTTGGAAAACTGGATGAATTATGAAGGGAAAAGCTATGAACAAATTGATGATATAACTGTGGTTGGCTTAAAGATATAAGCTGATATTATACTGAAAACGGGATAAACCTGTTAAGCTGAATAAAAAAATAAAATATTGCCACTGATTTTACTGATTTTATTTTTTAATCCGTGTAATCTATGGCTAAAAATATTAGTATCATAAAAATCCGTGTAATCTGTGGCTAAAAACATTGGTACAAAATTTTTTATCTTGTTCTTTTTATCCTTAGTCATCAAATTTATTCTTCTCGACTTAATATTTCCTTTAAAATTCAATATTGAATATTCTCCTGTTGTCCTTGCCAGAGACAGCACAATTTTATATGCTTTTCTGACAAGCGACGATAAATGGCGTATGATGACCGAATTGCAGGAGATTACACCGACATTAAGAAAAGCGATTCTTTATAAAGAAGATAAATATTTTAATTATCATTTTGGTATTAATCCTGTTGCAATATGTAGAGCGATGTACAACAATCTGGTTACAGGAAAACGTACATCCGGAGCTTCTACAATTACTATGCAGGTCGCCCGAATGCTTGAACCTAAAAAGCGTTCATATTTTAACAAGCTCATAGAAATGTTCCGTGCATTGCAACTGGAATTTCATTACAGTAAAGATGAAATATTACAATTGTATCTGAATCTTATTCCGTATGGCAGTAATATTGAAGGGGTTAAATCTGCGTCGCTTTTGTATTTCGACAAAGCGCCCAATTATCTAAGCATTGCCGAAATAACCACTCTGGCAATCATTCCCAATCGGCCTACTACCTTACAATTAGGGAAAAATAATGCCCTGATAAAACAAGAAAGGGATAAATGGTTAAATATGTTCATGGATGCAGAATTATTCGATGAAAAATACATTACCGACGCTCTTGATGAGCCGTTAACCGCATACAGGCATGAAGCGCCTAAATTGGCTCCGCATCTGTCCATGAGAATCAGAAATATGTGGCCCGGCAGACCCATTCTTCACACCGAGCTTGATTTGGAAATCCAGCTAAAACTGGAAAAGCTTGTGCGTGATTATATTCAACGCTTATATTCAATCAATATAAAAAACGGTGCAGTGCTTGTTATTAATAATCAGACCAGAACAGTTACAGCTTATATCGGTTCGGCCGATTTTTATAATACTGTTGATGGCGGCCAGGTTGACGGTATTCGTGCGGTACGTTCACCAGGAAGCCTTTTAAAACCCTTGCTTTATGCAGTTGCAATTGATAACGGCTTAATTACACCTAAAACTGTTATCAGCGATGTAGCGGTAAGCTTTAAGGGCTATGAACCCGAAAATTATGACGGCAAATATCACGGAAGCGTTTCTGTTGAATATGCTTTAATTAATTCATTGAATGTACCTGCTGTTAAAATTTTGAACCGGTTAAAGCCGGATATACTAACAAACCGCCTAATCACTGCCGGATTTAAAACCATAGAAAAAGACAAGAATAAATTAGGACTTTCGTTGGCTTTGGGCGGCTGTGGAACCACGCTGGAAGAACTTACCGGCTTATTTTCATCATTTGCCGATACAGGTTGTCTGACGGGTTTTAAATGGTTGTACAACGATACGGCTTCTTACAGAAAAAAAATTATTTCATCCGGAGCCGCATATATGATTACTGAAATACTGACAAAACTTACCCGTCCCGATTTGCCTGTGGAATGGCAAAATACCGCGAACCTTCCAAGAGTAGCATGGAAAACCGGCACTTCTTACGGAAGAAAAGATGCATGGAGCATCGGCTACAACAGAAAATATACCGTCGGTGTTTGGGTTGGAAATTTTTCGGGGCAAGGAATCCCCGAGCTTAGTGGCGCCGATTGCGCCGCTCCATTGTTATTTCATATATTTAATATTATTGACCAAAGCTGTGAAAAAGAATGGTATTTTATGCCACAAAATACCGATATCCGGTATGTATGCTCGGAAAGCGGAATGCCACCAAATGAATTTTGCACCAATCTCGTCATGGATTATTATATTCCGATGGTGTCGTCAAATAAAAAATGCACTCATAAAAAATATGTGTGGATATCGCCGGACTCATCTGTTTCATATTGTTCAACATGCATGCCCGAAACCAATTGTCTGAAAGTATTATATAATAACTATCCGCCTGAGATAATTGCATATTTTGAGCAAAATCAGATTCAATATAAAAAAATTCCTCCTCATAATCCGCAATGTGAAAGAATTTTTGCTGAAAATGCACCTGTAATTACATCGCCTGTAGATGGTACCCAATATTTTATCAATGCCGACGACAGCATGCAGGTGCTGCTTTCATGCAACACTGCCGGAGAGGTTGATTCTGTTTACTGGTATATTAACAACAGGTTTTATAAATCGTGCGGTGCAACCGATATATTGTTTTTCGATCCGCCGCCGGGAAGAGTCAAAATTTCATGCTCCGACGATAAAGGAAGGAATACAGATATTTTTATTATTGCAAAAGAAATAAACTTTTAAGATGATTTAAATTTTATAATTTTGTAAATAATTTCACTCAAAAAAATCAAATTATGAATCGTGCATTAATAAAATTTAGAATTTCTCTTTGTGTGTGTTTTATTATTCTGATAACAGGTTATGCTTCTGCACAGCAGAATGTAGGCATAGGCACAGCAACCCCTGATTCGTCGGCTATATTAGATCTGACATCAGGCAATAAAGGTCTATTAATACCGAGGGTAACACTTAATAATGCCAGTCTTGCTGCGCCGGTGACCAATCCTGCCCAAGGGCTGCTGATTTATAATATTGACGGCAGCGAGCCGCATGGTTTCTGGTTCTGGAACGGTGTTCAATGGATACAGGCAGGCGCAGGCGGAGGCGGTTGTGTTACTTTAGATGAAGCTTATGATTGCGGCGGAGGTGGCAACGGACGTATAATCACGGCAGACAGCGGCAGCGTAGAAATAAATGCCGGGGTATCGGGAACTATCGGACTAAAAGTAACTCATTCAACTGTTGGAGTAGCCATAAGCGCTATTTCATCCGCAACCACCAATACTTATTCGACAATTCAGGCGACTACGGCATCAAACCAGGCAGGAATTGCAGCGGTATTAGGAAATTCGTCAGGAAATGGTTATGGTGTCAGCGGGCAGGTCGCACAGACGGCAACTGCACCTGCTGCCGTCTATGGCAACAATCTACGGACAAACGGCGGCTTCGGGGTTCAGGGCTTTGCATATAACGGAGTGGTAGGCAATTCAAATTATGCCGACGGCTTTGGCGTGTATGGAAGCAACACAGGTACACTCGCCACCGGCGACGGTGTCGGTGTGTATGGCATCGGTTCAGGTGTAGGCGTCATGGGACAGCTTAATGCGATAAACGGAAATGGTGTATTCGGTAATAATATTAATACAACCTCGGGTAATTCTATCGGCGTCGCAGGACTCGGCGTTACAGGTATTTTAGGACAAAGCTCAAATATCTCGCTAAGTTATGGAATATTATCGAACGACGATATGGGCGTTATGAACCAGCTTGATGTCGGAGGCAACTTTAATGCAGGAGGAACAAAAAGTTTCAGAATAGACCATCCCACCGATCCGGAAAACAAATTCCTGCAGCATTTTTGTATCGAATCGCCCGAAGTGCTGAATTTATACCGCGGCTCTGCCGTCCTGAATGCCAACGGTGAGGCGATTGTCAAATTGCCTGATTATTTCACGCTTATAAACACAAATTTTACTTATACCCTTACACCTATAGGTAGTTCTGCACCCAATCTGTTTATTAAAGAAAAAATTCGTGATGGTAATTTCACAATAGCAGGCGGCGCACCGGGATTAGAAGTATCGTGGGTCGTTTATGCCGAAAGAAATGATTTGTACATGCAAAATCACCCCGAAGCAAAAAATACCGAACCTGTAAAACAAGGCAGGTATAAAGGCAAATATATTCACCCGGAATTATTCGGACAACCCGAAAGTAAAGGATTATTCCACACCAAATCACTATTATATAAGAATGAACTTATTCAAACTGAACAGAAAATAAAAGAGATAAACAATGCTCAAAAACCTTTGTTCCTATTAAAATATTAAAGATATCAACAAACCAGATAATTTTCTGTGCAATTATTTTGTTTCTTAAAATATTTGTATATTTGTTTTTATAAATGATATAAAAAAGTAAATCAATAAAATTATTAGTACAATGACACAATATGTTATTACATTACAAGAGAATCAGGCAGGTTTATCATTCATAGAATTTGTCAGGAATCTCAATTTTATCATAAATATCGAACCTGTTCAGCAAAAAAGACAGGCAAAAACAATAAGTGATAAAATGATTCCATTACCTAAAAAAATGGTGATTTTTTTGAGTTGTTTGGTATTTGGAAAGACAGTAATATAAACCTTGAACAAATAAGAGCAAAAGCATGGCCAGTGAGAAAATAGTACTATGTGATACAAATATTCTAATTGACGCTTTAAAACAAAAAGACGAAGCCATTAAGCGAATCAATTTTAATAGAGTTGTTTACATTTAACAAAAAAGATTTTAAATTTATTTCTGGTTTAAAACTGTTTGAACCAGAGTAATAATCAAATCGGTTAATGGGTTCTACGGTTTTCTTGAATCAAAATAAAAAAATGAATTTTTAGAACCCGTCTTGTATAACAAAAGTATGTCTGCTTATGGAAATGTCTAACATGAATAACATAGGTGAATGTATGAGTAAGTTAGCGGTCATGCATAAAAGACAGACACATTGATAATGAAACGATAGATAGAAAATAAATGTCAGAATTGGAAAAAATAAAATCCCGACACTTCGCATTTAAAAAAATCTATTAATTTTGCAAAATGATTAAAATAGAATATAATAATATTTACAATCTTGATTGTGTTGAAGGAATGAAAGATATTGCCAATGAAACTATTGATATGGCAATTACATCACCACCCTATGATGGCATTAGAAAATATAATGGTTATAGTTTTGATCTTCATAAAACTGGTGAACAATTATTCAGAATTTTAAAATATGGTGGTATTGCAGTAATGGTTATTCAGGATCAAACAATTGATTTTGGTAAGTCATTAACATCTTTCAAAACAATTATAGACTGGTGCGAAAACATTGGATTTAAACTTTTTGAGTGTGTTATTTATAGAAAACATGGTTCTGAAGGAGCATGGTGGACTAACAGATTTCGCATAGACCATGAATATATGCCAATATTCCTGAAAGGCAGAAAACCTGCTTATTTTGATAAGGAGCATTTGAAAGTTCCTTCAATACATGGCGGTAAAATCATGACCGGCAGTGGTAGTAGAAGAACTGATGGACAGACAAATCCAAGAGTTACACGACCAATTAATGAAACCAAATGCAGAGGAACTATATGGGATTATTTAATGGCGGGAGACAAGGACCTAATTAAACGAAAGCACCCTGCTCCCTTTCCTGATAAAATTCCTTCCGATTTTATTCAATGTTTTTGTCCTCCAGGAGGAATAGTTATTGATCCTTTTATGGGGTGTGGTTCAACTGCTGTAACTGCAATAAAGCATCAACGAAAATATATTGGATTTGAAATCAGTAAAGAATATTGCCAATTAGCAGAACAACGGCTTGCTCACCATCAATATTTATTTTAATTTATCCGGTTGCTCAAGAGTATATTCAACATTTGTTCCACTTGTCATTGCCCACGAAAGTGGATTTTGAACAATCATATTTTCAAAAGTTTTATTATTTAATTTTAATTTTTGACTAGTAAAATCTCTTTTTGAGAATTTTGCTATATTCAAATTTTCGAAACACCAGTTTTCTTCTTTAAATTTCCAACATGTAGTTTCAGAAAGAAGTTTAATAAATCTGATTACTCTTTTCTTTGCTGAATCTTCAATCCTAAAATTGTTAATACTTTGTTTTTCAATGTTAAAATAATCGCCTTGTTTCGTGGAAATTCTTAATCTGTCTCCTCGTTCATTTTTCTCACTAATTTCATCTCTTTGTCTGAAAAAATTATCCATTAACAACATTTGTGAATGAACTGTTTGTTTTTCATTCATAAATATTTTTCTTAAAGGGCTATTTAGTTCGTCAATTTTTAAATATTTCAACCAGTTAAGTACATTTTCCGGATAAGAATATAAAACTTGAAAAGTGCCATCAACAAAGAACAACGGAGCTATTGCAGAATCAGGTATATCTATTTTGGTTGTTTGAGCAGCAATAGCGATTAAGAAATGAATTGTCGCTAAAGGGTATTTTAATCGGAAATGATTTTTGCCATCATAACTGCGCAATAAATTCGGTTGTATAGTATTTTCAAATTGATCAAAATTATCGTGTTTTAATCTGTTATTATATTTTAGCATATGATGACCAATACTTTTCACTGCTTTACGAAATATTTCTATATCTAAAAATGCACAATTTTTATCAAAGGCAGAGACATTTTTATTAATCAAAAGCACCTTTCCATCATAGTACCCAGATATTTTCCAATTAAAATAATGTGACATAAATAAACCACATAAAAATCCATCACTGTCAGGACTAAGAATGCAATTAAAGTCACGTTGAATAATCCAATTGTACCTTCTGATAAGTTCTATAAAATCAATCTGATCATTTTTATCTTTTAACAAATCTTGGATTTTAGACATAAAAGTATTTTTATTATTTTTGCAAAATTAATAAAATAACCTATACAAGAAAAATAAAAGAAAATGTTAAATAAAGACAGAAGAGAAAGCACGAAACGCTAACACGGGTCTTGTGTAAAGTGTCTGACAGCTTTGAATTGACAATAAATGATAAAGGAATACTTAGATAAAATAGCCAATACCACAGCTCAGGGAGATGCGAGAGAAGAAAGTTATTACGGACACTTCTCTGCCTTTCTTGCGGATTTCGCTGAAAGTATTGGAAAAACTAAAATCCAAATAACAACCTTACCAAAAAAGACGGAAGCAGGTAATCCAGACTTTCGTATTTGGGATGGCAGTCAACATATTATCGGATATATTGAAGCGAAAAAACCGGGAGAAAATTTAGAGTTCATTGAAGACTCGGAGCAGTTAAAGAGATATAGAAGCACTTTTCCAAATCTTATTCTTACCGATTTTTACGAATTCCGGCTTTACCGAAATGGACAACTTATAGATAGCGTTTCTATTGGCAGATCATTTTTAGCAAAGAAATTAAAGATGGCTCCACCCCTTGAAAACCAAGAAAAATTTATTACACTTCTTGAAAAGTTTTTTGGGTTTTCTCTTCCAAAAGTTTTCACTGCTGAAAATTTAGCTGTCGAGCTTGCTAAAAGAACCGGATTTTTGCGTGATGAAGTAATTACTAAAGAACTTGAAGAAGAAGAAAAGAGCAAAGGAAATATCTATGGTTTTTATCAAGCGTTCAAACAATACTTAGTCGCCAATCTTACTCAAAATGACTTTGCCGACATCTATGCTCAAACAATTACTTATGGATTATTTGCTGCGAGAACAAGGGCAAACGCAGAATTTAACAGAAAGATGGCTTATGAATTAATCCCTCCTACTATAGGAATTTTAAAAGAGGTTTTTCAATTTATTTCCCTTGGAAAAATTCCTCCGCACATGGAGGTAATTGTTGATGACATTGCAGAAGTTTTACAAGTTGCCGATGTAAATAAAATTCTTCATGAATATTATAGAAAAGGAAAAGGTGAAGACCCAATCATTCATTTCTATGAAACATTCCTGAACATCTATGACCCGACAACAAGAGAAAAAAGAGGGGTTTATTATACTCCTGAACCGGTTGTAAAATATATTGTTCGTTCAATTCACGTCATACTAAAATCTCATTTCAATTTAAATGACGGACTTGCAAGTAAAGAAATTACATTACTTGACCCCGCAGGTGGAACATTGACATTTCCCGCTGAAGCAATAAAACTTGCCGTTGAAGAATTTACCGGCAAGTATGGTGAGGGCGGAAAACAAAAATTTATTAAAAATCAAATGCTTAAAAATTTCTACGCATTTGAATTAATGATGGCTCCTTATGCAATCGGACACATCAAAATTAGTTTTTTGTTAGAGAAATTAGGGTATCAGTTGCAGGAAGACGACAGGTTCAAACTATATCTGACAAACACGCTGGATATGGAAGACCTGAAACAAACGGAAATTCCAGGTCTTGGTTCTTTGAGTGAAGAAAGCTATTTGGCAGCAATGGTTAAAAAAAACGAACCTATTTTAGTTATCCTTGGCAATCCGCCATATTCAGGAATTTCAGCTAACATAAATAAATGGACTGAAAAACTTTTAAAAGAAAATATTGATGGCGCACAAAGTTATTACGAAGTTGATGGAAAACCTTTAGGAGAAAGAAAACTTTGGTTGCAGGATGATTATGTGAAATTTTTACGCTTTGCGCAATGGAAAATTCATAAAGCAGGGCAAGGAATTGTCGGAATGATTACTAATCATAGTTATCTCGACAATCCGACTTTCAGAGGAATGAGACAAAGCTTGCTCAATACATTTAATGAAATTTATATTCTTGATTTACATGGAAACGCTCTGAAAAAAGAAACTGCGCCGGATGGAAGTAAAGATGAAAATGTTTTTGACATCAGGCAAGGTGTTTGTATCGCCCTGTTCGTAAAACAAAAAAATACCTGTGCCGAACGCAACCGAGGTAAAAAAGAAAACAAAATTTATCACACTGATGTTTTTGGGATGAGAAAAGATAAATATAAATGGTTAGAAAAACACGATTTTAAACCACGCATCTACAAATCAATAACTCCAAAAACTCCTTGGTATTTTTTCATTCCAAAAGATACAAGAGGAATTGAACAATACAATAATTGGCCAAAAGTAAATGAAATTTTTCCTGTTAATAATGTCGGTATCGTTACAGCAAGAGACCATTTCGCAATTGACATAAACAAACATACGCTCGAAAACCGTATTCGTCAATATAGAGACAAACGTTACGATGATGATATGATTCGCACAATGTATATACTTAAAGATACTTCCACCTTTAAGCTCAAAAAATATAGAACTGAATTTCAAAAGCTGAAAGACTGGGAACAATTCATTTTACCAATCCAATATCGTCCGTTTGATAAACGATTTATTTATTATTCAAAATGGATAGTGGAAAGACCGATTTACGATTCAATGAAACACATGATTAAGATTGATAATAATAAATGTCTTATAACAATTCGTAGGTCAAGAAACAAAGACAAATGGAATTTTGCATTGATTTCAGATATAATTGTAGCCGGTTCAACCACTATTACATCACTGGATATGAATTATGTATATCCTCTATATGTTCTTCCTGAAAATGATAATGGAGGAAATGGGGATTTATTTAATGCACCTAAATTTGAACCACAGCCCAATATTAATGAAACAATTTATGAAACTCTTAAAGAAAATTATAGCAACCGACTAAAGCTGGAGCAAATTTTCAGTTATGTCTATGCGGTTCTTTATAGCAATTCGTATCGTGAAAAATATGTGGAGCTTTTAAAAATAGATTTTCCGAGAATTCCGTTTACAACAAATTATTCCTTATTCCAACAATTAGCCAAACTAGGAGATAAGTTAATTGAACTGCATCTATTAAAACATTCCGCTTTAATCAAGCCGATTGCGAAATACAACGGCAAAGGAGATGATGATAAAATTAAAAAGCCGGCATATAACGAGAAAGAGAGAAGAGTTTATATTAATGAAAACAAATACTTTGAAAATATTGCGCCTGAAATCTGGAATTATCATATTGGTGGCTATCAGGTAATGGAAAAATACCTTAAAGACAGGAAGGGACGGCAAATGGACAACTCTGAGCACTATTGCAAAATGGTTACAAGCATTGCTGAAACATTAATAATTCAAAAGAAAATAGACACCATATTTTCTAAAGTTGAAAAAAATACAATTTCATTATTATAAAAAATAAGCAACTATTTAGTGTCTGACTGTAAAGTCAGCAAACAAAGAAATACATAGCCACGAATTACATGAATTAACACGAAAAAATTAATTTTAATTCGTGCAATTCGTGGCAAATTTAGACATTATGGACAGACACAAAATAGTTACAATTTTTTAATGCTTAATAGAATGAGTGATAATAACAACGAAATAATTCTCTATCAATCTGAAGACGGAACAACTAAAATAGATGTTCGTTTGACCGATAATTCTGTTTGGCTTAGTATAGACCAATTAGTAGAATTATTTCAAAAACCCGTTCTACGATCAATGAACATATAATTAATATATACGAAGAAGGTGAACTTCATGAAACCAATACAATAAGAAAAATCGGAATTTCCGATTTTTCTACCAAACCCACTAATTTCTATAATCTTGATATTGCAGAAGTTAATGCCATGCAACGAAAAATCATGACCATGAATGACTGGATAAATGTTCTGGATGGGTTTATTAAAATGTCGCGACAGAACATTTTGACAAATGCCGGAAAAATTTCGGCTGAATTTGCTGAAAAGAAAGCATTACAAGAATACTCAGCGTATAAACAAAAAGATGATAACGAACTTTCGGAAGTTGAAAAACAATTTTTGAAAAGTATTGAAGAAACACATAAAATGCTTTCAATAAAACAAAATAAAAAGGAGAAATAAATATCATGCCGGTTAAATATATTTCGATATATAAAAATATTATTTTTGTTTTACTTTGTCAATCAATTTTTATTTATAATTTATCCGCACAATTATTTTATAATAACGGAGCATTGTTTTTTACGAATAATGATGCCATTGTGTATGTTGACGGCCAGGTAAGCAACAATAATTCAGGCATCATACAAAATACAGGTTCATTTACAATTAAGGATAATTTTATCAATAATGCTGCTGCCGGCGGTGACGGCATATACAAAATATCAGGCGATTGGCTCAATAATGACACTTTTTCTTCAGATGCAGGAAAGGTGCTTCTCGAAGGTGATGCTCAGCTTATATCAGGCGCCGTATCAACAGTTTTTAATATTCTGGAACTGACAGGCACCGGAATAAAAATGCTCACACTGGATACTTATGTTGACAGTTTCCTGATTTTAAACGACAGGGAGCTTGCAACAGGCGATGATACTTTGTTCATTATTACTACCCGTCTGAATGCAATATCATATTCCACCGGCTTTGTAAGCAGCATAACCGGCGGATGCCTCGCAAGAATCACATCATTAGATTCTGCATATATGTATCCTGTAGGTTCAAGCCAGGGAACAGCAAGATTCAGACCTGTTGAAATTGCCCCTGCAAGCTCTGACACAAATATATTTACTGTGCGACTTGCAAATAATGATGCTACTAATGACGGATATGACAGGAATCGTATTGACTCGACATTTTGTATGGCAAATCCCGCCTTTTATCATCTGATTGGGAGGAGAACCGGAATTGATTCCGCTTCCCTTACAATATTTTTCAATGAAGCCGATGACGGACCATGGCATGGTATCGCTCAATGGAATACTGCACCTGATACATTATGGGAAAATACCGGATTTACTTCATTAACACCCGATATTCTGACCGGTATCACAAAACCAGGATGGAATGATTTTAACAACGAGCCATATATTCTGATAAGAACTTCTTTAAATGTTGAGCTTGGGTCTGAAGCTGTTTTATGTGAGGGGGATTCATTGCTGATGGACGCCGGGCCTGAAGGCGAGACTTACGTATGGTCATCCGGCGATACGACTCAGACTGTTTATGTTCATGTAAGCGGAACATACTATGTTACGGTTACAGCCGGTATATGCACTGATACAGATTATAAAAAAGTTATTTTTAAACCTAACCCTGATGCTGATGCAGGAAACGACATGACTATTTGTGTTGGGCAAAGTACAACGCTTACTGTTACAGGCGGCATTACTTATGTCTGGAGCACTGCTGAAAGCTCACAAAGTATTACCGTGAGCCCTTTGGACACGACAACTTACTTTGTTACGGCAACGGAAGGAACTTGTACAGATATTGACAGCGTAACCGTTTTTGTTAATTCTATTCCTGAAGCCGATGCAGGCCAGAACCAACAGATTTGTGAAGGCGACAGCATTACCCTGACAGCTTCGGGCGGTACGGAATTTCTATGGAATACTTCTGAAACGTCACAAAATATCGTTATTACTCCTACCTCTACAACCACTTATAGCGTGACAGTCACAGATAATGGATGCTCCGATGCTGATAGCGTTACTATAGATGTTATTCCAACCTCTTTTACCGATGCAGGAGTGAATCAAAATATTTGTGAGGGTGATTCTGCCGTTTTAATTGCAAGCGGCGGAGACAGCTATTTATGGAGCAATGGTGCTGTTACAAGCAATACTACTGTCAGTCCTGCAATCACAACTACATATTTTGTAACTGTCACATCGGGCATTTGTTCCGATATTGACAGTGTCACCGTAAGTGTTTTACAAATTCCTGTTGCTGATGCCGGTCCTGACCAGGAAATATGCCAGGGAGAAAGTGTTGTTCTTACGGCCAACGGCGGTACAAATTATTTATGGAATACAACCGCAACCACTCAAAGCATTAATGTTACACCAACACTTACAAACGTATATATCGTTACCGTATCGCTGAGTAATAATTGTGACGCTCTAGATAGTGTAACCGTGACTGTAAATTCAAACCCTGTCGCCGATGCGGGTTTAAATCAGAATATATGCGAAGAAGATTCTGTTTGGCTTACAGCAACCGGTGGAGGAATTTACTATTGGAACACCTCGGATACTACACAAACTATTTTAGTGCATCCTTCTCAAACAATGACATACGTTGTAACTGTGACTGAAGGGGACTGTTCGGCTTCCGACAGTGTTACTGTATTTGTCAGCCCTTTTCCTGATGCCGATGCCGGACAAGACACGGCTGTTTGTGAGGGTGAACTAGCTACTCTGACGGCTACCGGCGGTACATCCACATCCACATATTTATGGAATTCGGGATGTACAGACGAGGCATGCTTCGTCTCTACACCAGGCATATACTTTGTTACCATTACTTCGAACAACTGTTCGGCTGTTGATAGCGTTTCTGTCTTTGTTGCTCCGTCACCTGTAGTTGATATTGGACCTCCTCAGGATATTTGTCTTGGCGATACTATTCAGCTAACTGCCGGTGGCGGTGAAAGCTATATCTGGAGCAACGAAGCTACAACGTCTGCCATTATTGTAAGCCCTTTGTTCAGCTCTGTTTACTTTGTTACTGCAACAACAGGCGAATGCTCAGCTATTGACAGCGTCACCATTGACGTTTTTCCCGTTCCAATAGCAAATGCAGGAGCAGATCAGACAATTTGTGAAGGCGATGAGGTTATATTAACCGCAAGCGGAGGAAATAACTATCAATGGAACACATCCGAAACCACAGCGTCAATCAATGTTGCACCACTTAATACTACTGTTTATACAGTTACAGTCACTACCGGCAATTGCAGCGATGACGATAATGTCACAATAAATGTCAAGCCGAGCCCTGATGCCGATGCAGGAATGGATATATCTCTATGTATTGGAAATTCAGTACAATTAAATGCTACCGGAGGAGGCGCTTATCAGTGGAATTATTCCGAATATCTTTCTGCAACCGATATTCCCAATCCCATTGCTTCACCTTTGACTACTACTGATTTTGTTTTAATTGTAACCTCAGGCGATTGTTCCGACAGAGATACGGTTACCGTTACGGTTCGCCCTATACCGAATATTTTTACAGGAAATGATATAACTATAAACAATTCCGATGTCACACAATTGAATGCAACCGGCGATGCGGGCTTAACTTATGAATGGACGCCTCATACGGGTTTAAGCAATCCTTATATTGCAAATCCCATGGTTGATATTGACGATACAACAATTTATGCTATTACTGCGACAAATTTATATGGCTGTAAAAATTCAGACAGCGTTACCGTATTTGTTACCGAAACACAGGAAATATCAGAAGAAATAGAAATTTACAATACCTTCACACCTAATAACGACGGCGTAAATGATACCTGGTATATTAAGAATATTGAACATTTCCAGGATAATTACCTGGAAATTTATAACAGAAACGGACAAAAAGTCTATGAAAAGAAAAATTATCAGAACGACTGGGAAGGAAAATATTTTGGGAATGACCTTCCGGCGGCTACATATTATTATTTGTTAGATTTAGGTGATGGTTCAAATATTTTAAAAGGGAATGTTACAATCGTCAGATAAACATAATAATATTATAAAAAATGGAAAAAATAAAACAGTTATTTTATATAACACATATTGATAATATTGCGTCAATATTGAAGTATGGAATCTTGTCTCATAGCCAAATTGAGGAAAGTAAAATCCCTTTTACAAAAATTTATGATTCTCAAATTGTTTTATCAAGGCAAAACCGCCATACACCGGATACTAAAAGTTTATGGGAATATGCTAATCTTTATCTGCAAGCGCGAAATCCAATGCTTTATCGTGTGCTGTGCGAAAAAGACGCTTCTGAAATAGCTGTCATCGGTATTGACCGTTCAGTAATGACAATTCCATGTTCTTTTTTCTCTGCAGGGAATGCAGCGAGTAATTTATCTGCTATAATACCCATAAGGGATTCTGGAAATGCTTTTAAAGAAGTAAAAAATTCTATTGACCGTCAATGGTGGAAAGAAGAAGATGGCAGTAAAAGAAAAATAATGGCTGAATGTTTGATTCCAAATCAAATACCTCCTGATTATTTGAGAACGATTTATGTTTCAGACGATTCTAATGCTGAAAAATTAAAACAACTTACAATAGGCAATAAAATTCTTATCATTCCCGAACCGCAATTATTTTTTAAAAGTTCAATTAAAATTCAGGTAACCCCTTTTTTATCTGTTGTGAAAGGAGATATGTTTTTTTCAAGACTTCATACTTTGACAGTAAGCGTAAATATTGTTGGAATTATGGGTAAAGGACTTGCATCAAGGGCAAAATATCAATTTCCGGATGTGTACGTTTACTATCAAGATGTTTGTAGAAATAAACAATTGAAAATGGGAAAACCTGATTTATACAAAAGAGAATCTTCATTGGATTATCAGCTTGTTGATGATCCTCAATCATTAAAAAATGGAAATGCTGAGACATGGTTTCTATTGTTCCCGACAAAAAAACATTGGAGAGAAGAATCAGACTTCGCAGCGATTGGGGAGGGAATGAAATGGTTAAGTGAAAACTATAAAAAAGAAGGAATTAAATCGCTTGCAATGCCATCGCTGGGTTGCGGTTTGGGCAGATTAAAATGGCAAGATGTTGGACCAATGCTTTGCAAATATTTAAAGAGCTTTGACATTCCTGTTCAATTTTATCTTCCTGCAGAAAGGGAAATAGAATCTCAATATTTATCAAAAGAATTTTTATTATCAAAAGCATAAAATAAATCCACCGAATGTGAAACCTAATATTCTATATTTTGAGACTTCAACAGAAATTTGATGTTTTAGAAGATGGTAAAAAATATGGTATTTTTGAAAATGCTTAAATTTAAAGATAAATTAATTTTATGAGCAATATAAAACTTTTTGAAAGTAAACAAATAAGGTCTGTTTGGAATGAAACCGATCAGAAGTGGTATTTTTCGGTTCAAGATGTGGTCGAAATTCTTACGGACAGTTTTGATGTGAAGCAATATATTAAAAGAATGTTAAGCAGGGATGAAATGCTTAAAAGCAACTGGGGTACAATTTGTACCCTAGTTGAAATGACTGCTGCTGACGGAAAAAAACGAAAAGTTCAGTCTGCAAATGCACAGGGACTTTTAAGAATAATTCAATCTGTTCCATCTCCCAAAGCGGAGCCATTTAAGCTCTGGTTAGCAAAAGTTGGGACTGAAAGACTGGAAGAAATTGAAAATCCAGAAATAGCAACTCAAAGAACAAGAGAATTATATAAAGCCAAGGGTTATCCTGACGACTGGATTGAAAAACGAATGCGCAGTATTGCCATTCGGGAAGAATTGACAGAAGAATGGAAAAATAGAGGGGTTAAAAAACAACTTGAATATGCAATTTTAACTGCTGAAATCTCTAAGGCAACATTCGGCATGACACCTTCTGAATACAAAAAAATAAAGGGATTGAAAAACCAAAATTTACGTGACCACATGACTGACCTTGAATTGATTTTTTCAATGTTGGGAGAAGCTTCCACTACGGCAATTGTAAAAACCAAAAATCCTAAAGGTTTTATACGAAATAAAATCGTTGCTAAACAAGGCGGGACTATTGCTGGCGATGCAAGAAAAGCATTAGAATTTAAAACAGGAGAAAAAGTAGTTTCAGAAGACAATTATTTACCAGAATCAAAGAAAAAAAAGGAGTTAAAAAAGGGAGAAAAAAAATAACAATAGAATATATGAAAAAATATCTAATAATATTTATATTTTATTCTCTTCTGTCATGCATGGTTGCACAGCAGCTTCCTCAGATAAGCTTGCGAATGAACCATAACCTCGCTTTTAATCCTGCTGTTGCAACGGCAAAGGACAATTCCGAGCTGAGCTTGCATCACCGGAGCCAATGGCTTGGCTTTGAGGGGGCTCCAATTACGCAGATATTAAGCTATTGCGGTAAATTCCAGGAAAACATGGGGGTCGGCGGTTATTTTATCAACGACATTACCGGTCCTACCAGGCGGTTCAGCATTAATTCAGTTTATGCATACCAGATAATGTTTAACGATGTCAAATTATCTTTTGGCATTGCGGCATCTCTGTTACAATATGGCATAGACGGCAGAAAAATTTCACTTCATATTGATACCGATAATGCAATAAAAGAAGATGTTTCCGACAAAAAATGGAAGTTCGACGCTTCTTTCGGTTCGTACCTTTATAATGAAAATTTTTATATCGGAATTGCTGTTTTGCAATTACTTAACAGCAAAGTACGGTTTAACGACAACGGGCTTAATGCAAAAATCCCATTAGTAAATCACTTTTATTTTACAAGCGGTTATAATTTAGCGCTTGATGAAGAGTTTCTGATAACACCATCGGTTATGTATAGTACAACTATTGGAAGTCCGAGCCAGATTGATTTTAATATAAAAGTTGAATATCTGAAAAAAGTATTCGGGGGATTATCTTACCGCTACGAAGATGCTGTTGTACTTCTTACCGGAATAAAGCTAAAACAGCAGCTTACGGTTGCATATTCTTACGATATTCTTACATCCCGGTTAAGTGCTTATAGCAGTGGTTCTCACGAAATATTTCTTTCTTTTATTATTCTTAATCAAAAGAAAAGTGAATTACTGTATTAACTCATTTATTGTTTATGGTATTGACGGGACAAGAAGAGGTTATCCGTTTTACAGGGAACCGGAAAACAAGATAAAACGTGATAAATTTGAAAAAAATGGCAGAGCGATTGTTGAACTTTTAAATAGCATTGATTTCGAGACATTTTATAAAGTACTACCAATGAAAGAGTATTGTACAATGATTTCGTGGAGGCAAAACATTTCAAAGAAATCATTATCGCAAACGCTGTGGTTTAAAAAACAATTATCCTTAATCATTGGAAGTTTTGATGAATATAGTACCCATAGGCAACGGAATCGCCGGAAATGATTCCATTTTCACTTTAAGGAATTGATAAAAAATATATATATTATCTTTCTTCTGCTCCTATGGGTATTTCCATGCTGTTCACAGGAATTCGGCTCGTTACTTACTCCGGGCGAATACCGAAGGAAAGACAATCCCTATTACTGGAAAAACCGTAAACCTTATGAAGGATACTGGCAGCAGGATGTTTACTATAAAATCAACGCCGTTCTCGATGATAAAACTGATATTATTCACGGTAAGGAAGAGCTTACTTATTGGAACAATTCACCACATGCTATCGGATATGTTTACTTTCATTTGTACCAGAATGCTTTTCAACCCGGCTCTTATTTCGATAATGTTTCTTTAAATTCGAGCAGGCCTTTAAAATTCGGCAGATATGGAATTCAAAAAAAGGGGACTGAGGTCATTTCTACAAAGGTTGATGGAAATGAATTACATGTTGAGCTTGATAATACAATTCTAAAGGTGTATTTACCGCGGCCTTTACAAAGTAACGATTCCATTACTTTTTTAATTGAATTCCGGACTTATTTTGAAGAAGATTGCGGATGGCGCCGGATGAGTTTATTTTCCGTTGACAATGTAAAACATTATAACATTGTTTTATGGTACCCGCGTATAGCAATGTTTGACAGGCATTTCGGATGGGCGACCGACCAGGATTTGGGAAAAGAGTATAATGGCGATTACGGTGCTTATAATGTTTGGCTGACGCTGCCAAATAACTATATCTGCGACGGAACCGGCTTGCTCGTAAACCGTGAGGAGGTTTTACCGGCAGATCTCCGGGAAAAACTTGATATTAATAATTTCAGAAATAAGCCGTGGGGTGAGCCGTCGTCTGTAATTATTCCGTATGACAGCGCAGCTACAAAGACATGGAAATTTCAGGCAGAAAATGTACATGATTTTGCAGCGACAGCCGACCCGACTTACCGGATTGGCGAAATAAATTACAAAGGACTCCAAGTCGTTGCATTAGCACAGGAATCGCATGCGGCAGGATGGCAAAATGCCGCTTTAACCGCCTTACAGATTATTATGTTCTATGAAAAGGCAACAGGCGAATATCATTACCCGAAAATTATTGTCGCCGATGCCGGACAAGGCATGGAATATCCTATGGTCACACTCGATAGTGAATTCGATCCCTACTATAAATATGTATTTTCGCATGAAATAGCGCATCAATGGTTTTACGGCATGGTCGGTTCGAATGAGACCTATTCCGCTGTTCTGGATGAAGGTTTTACACAATATCTGACAGTTTTTGCACTGCAGAAATTCATCGCCGAAGGCGAGCCTCTTAATTTTCCGGAAAGCTCAAAGTACATTTCACGATTCACTAAAAATTACGATCCGTATTACAAATACTCTCTGTTTCCGTATCTTGAAAAAGCTCTTAACAAGCGGGAACGCCCTCTGAACACTCACTCCGATGCCTTTGACGACTGGTATCAATACCGGCTGGTTTATTATAAAGGTGCAACAATGTTGTTCAATCTTCAATATGTTCTGGGCGACAGCATGTTTTTCAAAGCCCTGCAATATTATTTTGATAAATGGAAATTTTGTCATCCATACCTTCAGGATTTCAGAGATGCCATTATTGAATATACAGGTGCGGATTTGAACTGGTTTTTTGACCAATGGTTAGAGACTACCAAGACAATTGATTACTCGGTAAAATCAGTAAAAAAAATCAATAAAAACGTTAACTATGAAATCCGTTTCCATCGGAAAGGAGAGATGCAAATGCCAATTGATTTTACCGTAATTTCAAAACAAGGGATGCGTTATAATTACAATATCCCGAATACATGGTTCCAGAAAAGCACAAAAGATACAATTATGCCCAAGTGGTTCGGCTGGGGTAAGCTGTATCCTGATTATAAAGCATACGTCAATATTCCGGGGGGGATTAAAGATGTCGTTATTGATACAACATGCCGGCTTGCAGATATTAATTTGCTGAACAACAGTAAAAAATTTCCTTATACTTTGAAACTTGACGGCATGCTCGACAATTTGCCTGATAACAGAAATTATGAAATCAAATATCGGCCTGATTTTTGGTATAACGGATATGACGGTGTCAAAGCAGGCATTCATTTCAACGGCGATTATCTGGCTTATTATCATAAAATTCGTTTTACATTGTGGTACAATACCGGATTGTTGTCAAACAAATTCATTTTACCGGAAATAGCTCATAAGCACGCTCCTTTTTCTTTTGAGCTTAATTACCGGACACTATTCATCAAGCGATCAAATGATAAGACTCTGGATATTGCATTAAAATATCTTGATGGACTGCAGTATTTAAAATTAGGAATAGAAAAGGATATTTCCGAAAATCATAATTTATTATTTTATTTCAAGAGCTTATACCGTTACGGATATTTGGATAATGTTTACTTATTATATCCGGATGAATGGGAAACCGGCAAATTTAATAATTCAATAAATATCAGATATGGTTATGAATATTATTTAAAAAAGGGCGGCGGACTAATCATTTTACAAATGAAAGCGCCTGTAATGAGTGATTTTTATAATTATTCATATATTAATTCGACTATTCTGAACCGTTATAATTTATGGAAATTAACTCTGAAATCAAGATTATTTGGACAATATGGAATCACAGGATGCAGAGGTATTCCAATTGAATCGAATTTGTATCTTTCCGGGGCAAATCCCGAGGAGATGTTTGAAAATAAATTTACCCGGTCAATCGGTTTTTTTGATAATAACTTTAAATGTGCGCGGTTATGCCGGCTATATAGCACCTGATTCTGCCCGGAGCCAAAAAACTGCATATTACTCGTCAAGGGCGACAGGGACGGCATTAAACCTTGAACTTGACCTTACAAGGATGGTAAGACTAATCCCCGCCCGTATCTATAAATATTTTGGAGCTAATACATATTTATTTTACGATATTGGCTTTATTCAAACCAACCGTTTATCTGAGAATACATTTTTTTCAGGCCCATGGATTGATTCAGGAATCGGCTGCACTTTAACAATAAAAAAATGGTGGCGGCTTGACGGCTTTAAGCCATTAACAATCCGGTTTGATGTGCCGCTCTATTTAAATCGCCCGCCGGCAGTTCAGGATAAATGGAAATTTAGGTGGATTATTGGAGTTAATAGAGTATTTTAAAATGTATATATTTGTAAAATAATTGATATTAATTGATATTGGTTGATATTAATTGATATTGGTTGATATTAATTGATATTGGTTGATATTAATTGATATTGGTTGATATTATAGAATTCTAAATATCAATAAATATCGTGAGCGAAGCGAATAAATATCAATAAATATCGTGAGCGAAGCGAATAAATATCAATGAACTATATTAATAAAGGAGATAGAATATGAATAAAGATACAATATATAACCTGTTACTTAAATCAGATCCCTGGGTCAGATATAACACGAAGATTCATTTATTATCTGTACCAAAGGATGATATTTCATT
>JACQWN010000383.1 GCA_016209245.1 Bacteroidia bacterium | reverse complement strand
TGGCTGAATGGTTAAATGGCTAAATTGTTGAATGGTTGAAATGAATCCTGATTTTTTAAAATAAAGTCGAACCTGTAGATTTTCCCTCGCCTATATTGACTCCAAGCATAAGTTCATGCGAGCCATATTTTGAATAATTCTGTATTGGGCTGAAAGTATAATCGAAAGCATATCCAAAATAAAATGGTGTAATCTTGAGCCCCAGCACACATATTGCATCTTTTGATGTGCGGTATGAAAATCCTAACCAGATACTTTTCATATAATATGCCTTTACATTTACGTCAACCTGAAAAGGAGTCTTTTCAGTACCTTTTAATAATAACGATGGCTCAATATCGAATTTTTCACCAATTTTAAATATATACCCTCCCATCAGAAAATAATGTCGTATCATTCTGTTTTTATTATTATCGTTGATTCCGACATTGAACTGAAACAACTGGGCGGCAGAAAATCCGATATAATATTTAGGGTTGTAGAAATATGCCCCGAAAGTAGCATCCGGTGCAAATGTCGTTTCTTTTCCATAGCTTATTGCCTGATCATCCTCGTCTAATAAATTCAAATCAGTTTCGTCTAATTGATACTGAAAAGCCGATGCAGAAAGTCCCAAAGCAAGCTTCGATTCTGTCCCTGCAAATTGTAGATGGTAGGCATATGCGCCAAGCAGTCCTGTACGTGTGATAGGACCAAACATATCTGTATAGATATATCCTCCGGCACCCATTTTGCCATTGCTAAGCCCGGTGTGAGCGCTGATTGCGAAAGTTTGCGGTGCATCCTCAATTCCTACCCATTGGCTTCGCGCTGTCAACTGGACGGGAATATAATTCACGCTTCCAGCTATAGCAGGATTCAATAAAAAACCATTCATTAAATACTGACTATATAAAGGTAATTGTTGTGAATTACCTATTTCACTCAGTAATAAAAGAATTCCTGAAATAAATATTAATCTTTTCATATAAATTAAATTAAACAATGATACAAAAATATAAATTTTTTACAAACCGCATATCGTGAAAATTATTTTCCTAGCTGTAGATACGCACAACTGTGCGTATCTACAGAGCAAATCCTATTTTATAATCGAAACTGCCCCTGTGACAGGCTCTAAATCGCTATTGTCAAGAAATTCTATTATGAATAAATACGAACCATGCGGCAAATCAACCCCATTAGGTCCTTTTCCAGCCCATTGCTGAGACCTGTCATTATATTCTGTTCCCGTACCATCAAAGCTAAATACCAAATTACCCCAGCGGTTATATATCTCTATATTAATATTCCCGTATAACTGTATGTTCTTTATACGCCATGTATCATTCTTCCCATCGTTGTTCGGTGTCAAAGCATGAGGGATTACCAAGCAATTCTCGGGTGCAGATATTACTTTGAAAATAGTATCAAACTTGCACTGATGAGAATCGGTTACCGTTACTGTATATAACCCTTCGGTTATGTTTATTAAACTGTCGGTACTTGACCCGTTTGACCATTCATAATGATACGGCAATATGCCTCCTTCTAAACCAATAATTATTTTCCCGTCGTTATTCTCTACACAACTCGCATTCCGAACATAGGTAGCGCTATCTATTATTATTATCTGCGTGGGTTGAGCTACATTATTACCTATGTGCATGTCGCATCCCGTGCTATCTGTTACAGTTACACTGTAGTAATATCCACCAAAAAGATTCGTTGCTATCGCCGTTGTCTGGTAACCCGCTGTTGAACACCAACTATATGAATACCCTCCAACTCCTCCACTTGCTGTCACTGTCGCTGATCCTGTATTCGTACCATAACATACGGCCTCGGTGCTCGTCCATTCAAGTCCTATTTCATCTGGTTCTGTAATTACAAAACTGTCAATTTTAATACATCCATTAGCATCTGTTACGGTTACACTAAAAGTATCGCCGCTTAAATAATACAAATCTTCGGTTGTGGTACTATCAGACCATAAATAACTATATGGCTCCGTTCCATTGTCAACATCCAAATCTATTTGTCCATCGCTATAACCAAAGCATGTTACATTATGTAATGCCGATTTTATTATAAGTGCAAGCGGTTGAGAAATAAAGTCGTCACCTGTTGCTGAGCAATTATTAGCGTCGGTAATTGTTACATTATACGCTCCTGCTGTTAGATTGCTTATTATTGTATCGTTTGAAGTGTTTGACCACAAAAAAGTATAGGGCGGATTTCCACCTGTTGTTACCGATGCCCACATCTCTCCGTCAGATAAACCGAAACATGAGATATGTGAATTAACGGTTACCGTTACTGTGCCTGAAGGAACATTGCCTACCAATACATCTATGTTCGATTCACAATCGTTGGAATCAGTAACTAATACTGTGTATTCACCTTGGCTAAGATTTACCGCTGTCGCTGTTGTCTGTGCTCCGGCTGCTGCTTCCCATTCATAACTATATGGCGCCGTCCCGTCTGTTACTGTTACTGTCGCCTGTCCGTTGGAATTATTGCACGTCGCATCTATTGATGAACCTGCTAAATATAGCGAATCCGGCTGAGCTAATTCTATCGTGTCTTTTGCCGTACATCCGTTGGCATCTGTTATTGTTACAATATAGCTCCCTGCACTCACGTTCGACAACGTTGCATTTGTCGTCAGATTACTCCAATTGAATGTATATCCCGGAACCCCGCCTGACCCACTAGCTGTAACTGCTCCATCCGAATAACCATAGCATGTAATATCCGTTATATTTTGAAAATTTACTAATATTTGAGCCGGTTCAACAATGATAGCAGTATCAATTATTGAACATGAATAATTATCTGTAACTGTAACATAATATGTCCCTGCAGATAAATTGCTTATAATTGGCGTAGTCTGCAATGTATTCCATAAATATGTGTATGTCGGCGTTCCGCCTGAAACCGAAAGTGATGCTTGTCCATTGGTTAAGCCAAAACATGAGATATGAACGGGAGAAATAGTAGTGTTTATAGCAGGCGGCTGCAAAACAGTGAAAGTATCGGAGGCGAAACATAATCCCGCATCCCAGATTCCGACCTCAAATGGACCTGCCGGTAAATCATAGACTGTGTCGGTAGTGGCGATTGTATCATTCCCTGATAGCCAGTAATAATCAAAAGGAGGTGTTCCGCCAGTCATACTAACTGTAAGAATTGCATCAGAGCCGCCAAAGCAAATGATACCGTTAACCAGCTTTATTGTTACTTCTCCTGCTCCGATATTAGGAATCTCGACAATTACTGACGATGAGCAAGTATTTGCATCTGTCACAGTAACAGAATAAAGTCCGGCAGGAACATTGTATAATGTATCATTTACACTGTTGTCGTCCCATAAATATGAATATGGCGTAAGCCCTCCGGATGCTACTACCCAAGCCGAACCGTCAGCTACGCTGCAATTAGCGCTATCAACAAAAGTACTAAGATCAGGTGATGGACTAACAATAATATTTATTATATCAATGCCTGAACATCCTCTGTCATCAACTACCATATATGTCAATTGATAATTACCTTCAATATCGTTATTAAAAACAGGATTTTCAATATTCGTTGCACTTAAAGAGCTTGTCGCACCATCCCAATCGTGCATATATATTCCTGAACCTCCCGACGGATTTCCATTGAGCTGTAAATCTGCACCGGAACAAACTATTGCAGGGTCAGGTGTAATATCCGCTTCAGGTTTTGGAAAAACGATTACTGTTATAGTATCCATAGCACCACAACCGTTTACATCTCCAACATTAAATTGCAGAAAATAGCTGCCGGGTGTCTCTGTATAGAACGTTGTAGTCGTTGTTGTGGTGGAAGATAAAGGTCCTGTATTACCGGTCCATTCATAATCATTCGGTAAACCGCTACCCATTGTTACATTTGCTGTTAAATCTAATGATGTACCCGCACATATTTCAGGCTTATCAGGCAGTATTACAACCGACGGATTATTATATACTGATACAGTTATTGAGGATGTACCTTCACATCCATTTCCATCGGTCACTGTATATTGTAAATTGTAATTCCCAGATGTATTTGTATTAAATACAGGTGAAGCTATTGTTGTCGAAGATAACGGCCCGTAATCCCCGTCCCATTCATGTGTATAATTGCCGGTGCCTCCACTTGGATTGCCATTCAGTTGCAAATCTTCTCCTTCACAAACACTCGCAGGATTAGGCGTTATCGAGGCACTTGGCGAGGATTGCACATTTATTGTTATATTATCGCTCGCAGTACAGCTATTATTGTCCGTTACTTG
The DNA here is from genome assembly GCA_016209245.1 of Bacteroidia bacterium. Taxonomy (GTDB): domain Bacteria; phylum Bacteroidota; class Bacteroidia; order Bacteroidales; family BM523; genus JACQWN01. Next base: position 1,252 of record JACQWN010000383.1, on the reverse strand, counting down.
ATAAGTCAAATTGTATATACCAGAAGCCCCTGATGTAAATACAGGATTTGGTATAGTTGTCGAAGATAATGGTTCAAAATCCCCTGTCCACTGATGATTTATTATTACCGCTGAACCTTGCACCGGATTTCCATTTAATTGTAACGATACACCGCTGCATACATTTACCGGCTCTGCAGGTGTTATATTTACTGTTGGATTATTGTAAACATTTATTATTATCGTATCTCTGCCCGTGCAGCCATTATTATCTGTTACTGTGTAATATAATGTATATACACCGTTATTCGAAGCATTAAATACAGGGTTCACTATATTTGTCGCTGATAACGGCGATGTATCGCTTCCTGTCCATAAATGCGATACTATGCTCCCGGATCCCTGTACAGGATTGCCGTTTAACTGTAAATTCACTCCTTCACACACGTTCGCCGACATAGGTATTATACTTGCCGTAGGATTATTATAAACTGTTATCGAAATATTATCGCTTGAAGTACATGAATGGCCGTCACTTACTGAATAGGTGAAATTATATACTCCTCCTGCCGGTGCATTAAATACAGGATTTGATATGCTTGTACTCGATAAAAATGATATATTTCCTGTCCATGTATGACTATATGGCATTGTTCCTCCGCTTGGGTTGCCCTGTAACTGCAGATTGGTATTTGAACATGTAGCGGCAGGATCGGGTGTTATGCCTATATTTGGCGAATCATAAATTGTCACATTGTAATTATCGGTTGCGATTCCGCATCCTGTCACATTTATTGTATTTGTTATTGTATAGCTGCCGGGTGATGTGGTCTGTAAATTAATTTCTCCTGTATTGGCATTTACAAAATTCAATCCCGGAGGTGCTGAGGTATAAATGCCATTTGTGCCTGTAACGTGGCTTGGTAATGGATTTGTAGCTCCTTCACAATAAGGGCCGTTATAGCTGAACTCTGCATCCGGGGCTGTTGTTATTGTAATTGTTACATTGCTGCTTGCTGAACAAGGTGCCGGTGTCGTATATGTAACCTGATATGTTCCATTTGCACTCGCACTTAAATCTATTACTCCCGTCGAAGTATTAATAATCAGGTTAACGGAAGATGAACTGAATGTTCCGCCTGGTGTAACAACAGTAGGAGTCGGATCTACTCCGCTTTGACAGAATGTTGATGATGTATAGGAAAAGCTTGCATCAGAAGTGGTGGTAACGGTAACAGAAATATTATCCGTTCCCGTACAACCAAGATTATCG
>JACQWN010000144.1 GCA_016209245.1 Bacteroidia bacterium | reverse complement strand
CATATCTATACACAAAGGGGAAGCTATTCCGTACTTTTAAAAGCGACAAACATTCTCGGATGCCCCAGCACCAGATATATAAACGACTATATTACTATTTCACAGCCATTAACCGAATTTTCTGCCAACGATACTATAATTTGCCGTAATGATGCTGTTCAATTCTCGACCCAGGCAGGATTTGATTATTTATGGAATTTTGGCGACAGTCAAACCTCTGCCGCTCAAAATCCTATGCATATATACGCCGATACGGGTTTTTTCTCGGTAACCCTGCAAACAACCGATTCGCTTGCATGCGATTCGGCTCTGACAAAAACCGGCTATATTCATGTCCAGTATCCACCCGTAGCGAATTTTACCTCCGATACTACTTATGCCGATTGTTACCCGCTTCTCGTTCATTTTACAGACCTTACCCAGCATGATTATCTTTCGGCATGGAAATGGAATTTTGGCGACGGAACAAGCTCGGTTTTTCAAAATCCTGCTCATAACTACCTGAACCCGGGATTATATGATGTATCGTTAATCGTTTACACTTCAGGAGGATGCAGCGACACAATAGTTAAACAGGATATGCTCGAAATAAATGGCCCTACCGCAGGGGTTCTGATATCGCCTGATACAATTTGTAACAGCGATACAGCGATGTTTGTCATTGTCAATCCGTTCGGCGTCGGTATGATTCTTTGGGATTATGGTGACGGAGTATGGGATACTGTTGAAACCGATACTGTTTATCATGTTCTCAGCCAAGGCGGCATGTTACATCCTAATGTCAGCTTCAGCGACAGTACCGGCCAATGCTGGATTTTTAAGGAAGATTCTATTTATATACATAAAATAAAAGCGAATTTCATCACTTCCGATACATCTTATTGCATCGGTTATAATATTGGCTTTTTTAATACATCCACCGGATCCTCTCAATGGCATTGGAATTTTGGCGATGGTGCGGAATCCGATTTTGTATCGCCTGTTCATTTTTACCTCACACCTGCCGATTACGATGTTTCTTTAATTTCCAGTATTCCTTTTGGATGTCCCGATACCATTGTACGAACACTTCATATTTTTAATCGGCCAGTAACTCAAATTACACAAGATACTTCAATATGTTGGGGAGATTCATTGCCCCTTTCGGCTTCAGGCGCCGATTTTTATGCATGGTCTCCTTGTTCATGGCTTAATCAGTGCTTTATTTCTAATCCAACAGCTATTCCGCTTTCTACGATTACTTATCATGTTACTTATACCGAAACATCCTTCACCTGCGACATAGAAGATTCCGTAAATATCGAAGTAAGGCCATTGCCGGTAGTAACTTTACAAAATGATACAAGCATTTGCTTTGAAGATACTATTGAAATATTTGCACAACAGGGCTTTGAGCAATATCTTTGGTCAACGGGCGATACAATTTACTCAGTTGAGGTCTTTTCCGATACTTCCCTTTGGGTAACCGTTAAAGGAAATAATAATTGCTGGAGCATAGCCGATTCAATAAATATCGGAATATTCCAATTGCCTGTAGTAAATCTTGGAAATGATACCATGCTTTGCTTTGAAGATACATTAATTGCCGATGCCGGCGCAGGATATACTGAATATCTCTGGTTTAACGGTGCTACAACTCAAACACTACCTGCCTGGCAGGCCGATTCAATTTTTGTCAGGGTTACTGATACAAATACATGCCGGAACACTTCCGACACGCTTGTTCTTTCTATTATATCCTTGCCTGTTGTGACACTTAGAAATGATACAATACTTTGCACCGGCGATAGCTTGGTTATTCATGCCGGGCTTGAATTTTATGGATACCTATGGTCAACAGGCGATACTACTGAGGCGATTACGGTTGATTATGCAGATACAATTGACGTTGTTGTACAAAATGAACAGGGCTGCCGGAGCTATCCCGACAGCGTAGTTATCGGTCTATATGCCTTATCTGTAACAGATATAGGAAATGATACGGCTATCTGCTCCGGCGATACTATTTCGTATTCCGCAGGACAAGGTTTTATTTCTTATTTGTGGTACAACAACAATACAACCGAAACAATTACCATCAGCCCCGATACAACTGAATTTATCTGGGTTTATGTTCAGGATACCAATACATGTTATAGCTTAAACGATTCTGTTTTGCTCAAAATAAACGCTCTGCCCGTTGTAATGCTTGGCTCCGACACAAGCATTTGTTACGAAGATACGCTTATTGTTGATGCAGGACCGGGTTATATAAATTATTTCTGGTATGATTACAGTTCATCGCAAACTATTTTAGCTACTGAAGCCGATTCAATATTTGTTATGGTAACCGATACAAATTCATGTCAAAATATCTCCGATACGCTTATCCTTTCTATTATACCTTTGCCTGTTGTAACACTCAGAAATGATACCATGCTTTGCACCGGCGACAGTCTTGTTATTCATGCCGGGCTTGAATTTTATGGCTACAAATGGTCAACAGGCGATACTACTGAGGCGATTACGGTTGATTATGCCGATACAATTGATGTCGTAGTACAAAATGAACAGGGCTGCCGGAGCTATGCCGATAGTGTGATTATCGGTTTATATGCTTTACCCGTAATAGATATCGGGAATGATACGGCAATATGTTTTGGTGATACTATATCGTTTTCCGCCGGACAAGGTTTTATTTCTTATTTGTGGTACAATGACGATACAACTGGGACAATAACTGTCAGCCCTGATACCTCGGAATATATCTGGGTTTATGTACGCGATACAAATACATGTTTTAGCGATATTGATTCACTATACCTGCTCATTGATACTTTACCGCTTGTTTCTCTCGGGTCTGATACCGGTATTTGTTTTGGCGATACTATCATTATTGATGCAGGCGCCGGATATGATTCTTACTGGTGGTGGAACGGGGCAACCGCCCAATCGGTCAATATTTATTATTCAGATACAATTATTTCAAAAGTGCAAAATTCGTTTGGTTGCTGGAGCCCGCCCGATACAATTATTGTTTTTGTTAACAACCTGCCGGTAATATACATCGGGAATGACACAAATATTTGCTATTCCGACAGTGTTACCTTCACAATTACTGATATGTTCGCCGAATATCACTGGTCAACCGGCGATAGCGCTTCAACTATTACTGTTTATCCTTCTGAAACCGGAATTTTTTATGGCTGGGTGCTCGATAGTAATTCTTGTAAAAGTTTGAATGATACGGCAAATATAGTTGTTTACCAATTACCCGAAATTACTTTAGGAAATGACACCGGTTTCTGCGAGCACGATAGCATAATATTCAGTGCAGGCGAAGGGTTTGAAGCATATCTATGGTCAACCGGCGATACTTCGGCAACTCTGACAGTTACAGATTCAGGCATGATAGCGGTACATGTTTTAAGCGGCGATGGCTGCTGGAGCCATTGGGATACTGTAAATATCTCGATATATTCCTTACCATGGATTACACTTGGCAATGATACTGCCATCTGTTTTGGTACGGTTCTGGAATTGTGCCCGGGTACAGGTTTTAATGAATGGTACTTGTCTGACGGCTCGACCGATACAATCTATAATGTAACCGAAGCTGATACTGTATCGGTAACT
>JACQWN010000143.1 GCA_016209245.1 Bacteroidia bacterium | reverse complement strand
AAAAGCGAACAAATAAAGAAATGATCGATCTTATATTTCTCAGGCATGTTAAAAGACAACAAGATATAAACTATTCATATTCAAAAGATTTCAGCTAATGTGTCAAAGTAGAAATAAGTAGTATTTTATTTTTCAATATTCGTGTTTATTATGTATAAGTATAATTATTTAGGTATTATCCCATCGAAGTACGAACAAAACCTGTGCTCGTTACTGACTGGGTGACTCCAAGTCACCCAGTCAGTAGCAGGCTAAATCTATGATAGAAAATAATGACCTTAATATTAACCTGATTATAACGGATTGCTGTGCTGATTGGTTTTTGTGAAACATCTACGATGTATCGAATCTCCAGGTTCGTATTTGCTTTTACAAGACCTGAACCGCTACGCGGTATATTGCCCATAGGGCATAAGGTTTTGTAAAAATATAATGCCAAATTACAAAGCATACCTCGTAGAGGTTTAACATTGAGGAGGTTATTTATTAAATTTGTAGCACAGCAATCTATTACAGTCAGATATTAACGTGCAAGTTTAGTAAATATATTATATTTATGGATTTTGAATCATCAAATTATTCCCTGATACTTCATGTGCCGGGATTTTAAATACCAGGCTGGGATCGTTCCAAGCCACACCATCCCTTACAGGTTGCTGCAGCCGTCGCAGATTATGGAAGCGGTCGCCTTCGAAAACGAGCTCACGCCTTCGTTCAAGTTGAACGCTGTCGAGCAAATCGCTTGCAAGAACAGTATCCGGGATATAGCTACTGCCGAAAGCCCTTGCACGTAATGCATCGTAACTTTCACGAGCTTCCGGAATATTTCCACTTCCGCCCTGGCTTAAATTCGCTTCAGCTCTTATCAGATGCATCTCGGCAAGACGTAAAATGAGCCGGTTTAAAGGTTGGGCAACACCGTTTATAACATCCTGGTCATATTTTTTTATGTAAAAAACAACGTTCAACATTGAATATATCATAGTCCGTCGTTGGTCTGAAGCCAGATATAGATTATAGACACTTTTTAACGCCTGAAATAAAGGATTTTTATTATAAGAATAATTATCAATAATAGCATTGTAATTATCGGTCTCGATATTTACCAACTGGAAAATTATTTCACCATTTTGTGTATTACCTGATAATTTAAAAATATTTGAATAAACCGTATCTAACTGATAATTATCGCTATTTATAACATCACCGGCGCATTCTGATGCCTTAATATAATCGCCTTTTTGGAAGTAAACTCTTGCAAGGTAAGAGACAGCAGCCATCTGCGATGTCCAGTCAACAGATGTTATACATCCGGTAATCTGTAACAACTGGTCTGATTCTGTCAAATCCGAAATTACATTGTTATAGACTTCTTCAACAGTGCTTCTTGCAATATGTACATTATAGGCATCTAAAACAGGTTCTTTTCTGTAAGGTACTCCTAATTGCGTATTACTTCCTTGTTGTGCAACGTTGTATGGCAATGCAAAAAACCGGACAATTTCAAAATGAGATACCGCCCTGATGAATAAAGCTTCACCTTTAATTCTGTCCTTATTTGCATCAAAATCGTAATCAGAGACAAGGTTATTATCAATTGCATAAATCACATTATTCGCCCTGTTAATAGCAGTATAAGCGCTGCTCCAGACATCTGTAAGCTCCTGAATCTGTTCTGTAGTCATCCTATTATATATCTCATACTTTCCGAAATAGTTCAATTTGCTGTTATTATCAATTCTTGTATCATCAGCCATCAAATCGGCATGAACAACCAGATTTCCGCCCAATAGCCCCTGCAGGGCGTCATAAGCCCCTATCAAAACAAGCTCAAGGTCTCTTGTGGTTTTGATTGCATTTTCATTAAGAATTTTATCGTTGAATTCAATATCCAGCATTTTCTGACAGGCAGAAAATGTTATTGATATTATTACCATAACCGCTAATATCTTCTTCATATTTTTGATATTTTTTATTCGTAACACTTTCGTTGCATACTTTTGTTACATTTAAAATTCTACTTGAATCCCTGCATTAAAAACCCTTGCCTGCGGTGTCGCATACGACGGTGCAGCAAACGAAATATTAGAATCAGGGTCGCGCGGACTAGTGTCTCTTAATACTTCCGGATCCCATCCGGGATATTTCGTAAAAGTCAACAGGTTTGTTCCTGCAATATAAATACGTAAATTATTCAGATGTAATTTTTTACATAATTCTTTAGAAACCGAATATCCTAAAGACAGACTTTTTAACCTGATAAAAGAACCATCATATAAAAATCTGTCGGAATTAACATAAGGGGAAGTTGCATCGGCTCCGTATTTAGATAAAGCTGGGATATCGGAATCTGAATTTTCAGGTGTCCATGCATTTAATATTTCAGGGCGTTGTGAATCGGTTTTCCACATTCCAATCTGTTTTTTTGCCTGGTCATCGTAAATAGTGCTTCCGGATATAAAGCTGAAAAGAAAACTTAAATCAAAATTTCTATATGAAAAGGTATTTGTTATTCCTCCCACAAATTTCGGTAAAGGATTTCCGAGAGGCGCTCTGTTATCTCCATAAAAGCTCCCTGTAGGATATTCCCATGTCATAAGATTGCCGTTTTTGTCATAATACAACGGAGTTCCCGCTTCAATTAAATGTTGTAAAGGTTGATTATTGTTATCTATTGAACCCCGGCATAACGTACAAGATAAGCGATACCTACCGGATATCCCTCGACTACCCTTGCGTCGCCGCCGGTACGGTTATCGAATGCATCCGGAAGCAAACCCGCTACATCGGTAACTTCATTTTTATTATATGAAATATTTATATCTGTGGTCCATTTAAACTGTTTGACCATATTCCTGGTAGTAACACAAAGTTCAACGCCATTATTTTTCATTTTTCCGACATTATCCCAGAATTTACTATAACCGGAAGATTGAGGAAGAGTTACTTCTAATAACAGATCGGATGACCTTTTATCATAATAAGCAATATTGCCTGAAATTCTGTTTTCAAAAAATCCATAGTCTAAATTAATATCGAGCATCACCGATTTTTCCCATCGTAATTCATTATTATCTAATGTTGCTGGTATAATGGCTGTATTACCGTTATAACCTTGTCCTGCTATGTAATATCCAAGCGAAGCATAATCAGAAATATTTGCATTTCCGGTATAACCGTAACTAGCCCTAAGTTTCATGAAACTGAGGTAAGATATGGTTTTAGCAAACTCCTCATCGGAAATAATCCAACCTGCTGAAAAAGCGGGAAACCAACCATAGCGATAATCCCTGCCACATCTTGAAGACCCGTCGGTTCTAATAGAAACACCCGCGAGATACTTCTCATTCAGCTTATAATTAACCCTGAAAAAATATGAGTTAAAAGCATAGCCGGTATGATAACCATAGCCGCTCATATTGGTAGGGTCAACACTGCTTGGATTGGTCAGGTTGTCATTTGGAAAATTCCAACCATGCAGACCAACGCCTTTAGTGAATGATTTCTGATATGCATGCCCTAAAGTAAAATCCGCTTCATTCTTTTCGTTAATCAGGTGTTTGTAGCTGAAATAATTATTTGTAGTCCAGTTTATCACATTAGTTCTTCTGTCCCATGCATCCGATACCGACCCCGTATCTTGTGTATTACGGTAGTTGAATTCTTCCTCAACCTGGTTTAAAATATCAGTTCCTGCTTCAGTTCTGAATGTCAAATCCGGTAAAATAGCATAATCGGCATAAATTCCTGAAATAGTTCTGAATGAAGTGGCGCTGAAATTTTTGTTTTCCAGTTGCCAGAGAGGATTTCCGTAAGGATTATAATAAGAACCATCAGTATTGTATATAGGTATGTACTTCGGGATTTGCTGCGCAAGTCCAAGACCTCCTGCATCGCCAATAGGAACTCTGTCGTTATTAGTATTTGACAATGACAGATTTGCACCAAGCTTAAGTCTTGCTGATGCCTGATTTTCTATGTTGATTCTGCCGTTGATTCTTTCGTACTTGTTTCCCACAAGAAATCCTTTTTCTTTTTTGTAGGTGCCTGCCATATAAAAAATGGTCTTATCATTGCCACCGGAAGCCGACAGATTAATTTCGTTATAATTTCCTGTTCTGATAGTTTTGTCAATCCAATCTGAGCCGCCGAGGGCTGCAATTGAATCTGCTTCGGCTCGTGTAATTTCATAAGCTCCTGAATTATATATAGCGATATCTTTAGGTTCGGTTGTATGGTACATTTCCATATAAGCTCTATCCCTCAGCGCTAAATGTTCTTCTGCCGAAAGGAAATCCATTTGTCGTGCCGGAGAAATTGTACCTCCCGAATAGCCGACATTGAATTTTGTTTTACCGGCCAATCCTTTTTTTGTAGTAATAATTATGACGCCATTAGCGCCACGCGAGCCATAAATCGAAGCTGCTGCAGCGTCTTTAAGAACCTCGATAGATTCAATGTCATTAAGGTTTAAATCTGCTAAAGCATTTGTACGTGAACCTAGATTGCCGGGACTAAAATCGCCTTCAGTAATAGGAATTCCGTCAACAACATATAAAGGTTGGTTTCCTGCAGAGATTGAATTTGGACCTCTTATACGGATATTTACAGGTGAACCTGCCATTCCGTTGGCAGCAGTAATCTGCACTCCTGCAGCCCTTCCTTGTAATACCTGTTCAAAACTTGGAACAACTACATTCTGAATTTCCTGCGATTTAATCGTCTCTATAGAACCGGTAACATCGCGTTTTTGTCTACGTCCATACCCGNNNTAATGCATCTTCTTCCATGGTAATATTAAGCGTAGCAGTTTGTCCTGCTTTTATTTCAATTTCATGTTTCTGGGTCTTCATGCCGATAAATGAAAAAACCAAAGTATGCTTACCTGCATCAAGCTTTCCAAGCGTGTAATTACCGTTAATATCTGATGTTGTCCCAATAGTAGTTTTCTCAATGTAAACTGAAGCTCCTATAACCGGTTCGCCGCTTTTTTCAGTTATTGTTCCGGTAATAGTTCCGGTTTGTGCAAAAATTCCCTGTATGACAAAAACAAGAAAGAAAATGAGAATGTTTTGCCTGTTTGATATATATAGTTTCATAAAATAATTGTTACAAATAATGTTTCAAAAATAATAAAATTTTGGTTCTATATGAAAACGAGGTAAAATATATCAACCCCAACCCCTTAATAAGGGGCTATAACAGGAAGGTGTGTTATAATACTATAGAGTTAATCTTTAACGAAAAGCAGTTATTGCCCCTTTTTTAAGGGGTTGGGGTAAAAAAAATACCATTTTTAAGTGGTTGGGGTTTAAAAAAATAAGTACCCACACAAAATTATATATAACCATAATTTTTACCGACTAAATGAACTCAATTTTCAAGTAATTTTGTATTTTTGTAAAAATATTTAAAAAATAATTCTACTTTGACACATTAGCTGAAATCTTTTGAATATGAATAGTTTATATCTTGTTGTCTTTTAATATGCCTGAGAAATATAAGATCGATCATTTCTTTATTTGTTCGCTT
>JACQWN010000382.1 GCA_016209245.1 Bacteroidia bacterium | reverse complement strand
TGGCAGCTCATCAAGCCGTAAACGTCGCATAAAGCGCCCGAATCGGGTAATTCTTGTGTCTTCCTTGCTTGACAGGGCAGGCCCGTTTTTTTCAGCATTTATATTCATAGATCTGAATTTGAATATAGTAAACGGCTTTTCATACCTCCCAATCCGTTCGTGACTATATAATATCGGGCCTGGAGATGTTAATTTTACGCCGATAGACAAGAAAATATATAATGGTGATAAAACTACCATCGCAAGAATGGAAACTATAATATCAAAAACACGCTTTATGTTTTCTTCCCATGCAGGCATAATATCATGAGATATTTGAATTAACGGTGTACCATAGATTGATGACATCTTAACCTTTCCCGTCAGAATATCATACATGTCGGGAATCGCACTGATAATTAAATTCGTATCGTCGAGCTTATTAAGAATTTTCCCAATTGCATCGTGTTCCGAACTTTCGATAGCGATGATTACTTCTTCAATGTTGCTTTTTTTAATTATTGTCTTGATGTCGTTTAAATTTCCAAGGTGAGGCAAGTATTCATCGAGCAGGCAGTTATTTTTTTCATATACATTGATAAACCCGACAAACTTATTTCCGGCAGACTTAGGAAATGATTCAAATTCTTTGTATAGTTCACGGGCTTTTTCATGACTGCCTATTATTAAAGTGTTAAAGCCGATTATTCTGTTGTGTATTTTATAATTAGTAGCAGAAGTAATGCTCAGACGGGGAACATAGGTCAGGATAAAATGAAGCCCAAGCAAAGTAAAGTATGAAAAGTAATATGTTTTGTATGTCAATATTTCATCATCCAGAATAAGAGTGAAAAATATAATGGTCACACCTATTATTGATATAGTCAGTGTTTGCCATAATTCCTTCAACCTTGATTTCCGGTAAATTCTTCTGTAATATCCCGAAGTATAATAGAATAACAACCAGAATAAAGGTATAAATATCAGGCCGAGAATGAATTTTTCGCCAAATTCGATAGGTATCTGATAACCGAATTTAATGGATTCGATGTATATTTTTCTGAAAATATAAAAGAGCGTCCATGCCGATGCAGCAGTCAGATAATCAGAAACCAGGTATTTTAATAATTGAACTTTTTTATTCATCAGAAATGCACTATTTTAATATTATCCATGTAAATTTTAGCCTGGGTTTGACCGTCTTCTGTTTGTGCTGAAAAATATACTTTATAACCATAAGCGTTGGATTGTGAACGGATATAACTTGTTAAATCAATATACATTTTGTTTCTACAGCTTGATTTATTAATACCTACTATCCGGTTGTTTACTATGGAACCGGTTGTTCTTATTAATATTCCGACTTGAATATCAACATCATTTTCATAATCAAGCTCAAGATAAATTTCGGAATTGTTTCCGGGGATATCCATTTCTTCACTTTTGATGCATTCGAATCTTGAATGCTGGCTATCGAAAAAGACAGCTCCTATGCGATTTGATAAGTTACGCGGATCGTTTATTACAATAATACATGTATTGCTAAAGCTTGTTGTATCGAGCGATATTCCCGGGTCGTTAAAACCTTCGAGCCAGTCATCAAGAATAGCTTCCGGCTTATAGTTAAATTCCGGTGTTAATTCTAATATCGCTTCGGGTGTGAAAAAAGTATCAATTCTGATTTGGGTAAAAAACGGATATATTTTTCTGGCCGACGAAATGCCATTATTTTTTATACCGGCCATAATAAGAAGCCGGTGGTTTCCCTCGGTGATAACAGGAAATATTGCAGGGATTTCAAATGTGCCTATTCTTTTTCCGTCAACGTCAACCCATATATCAGTAATTTTGTGAGTATTCTCACCTTGTGTAACGGCATTTGTCGTAAAAAGGACAGTATCAATACGCAGATATGCCGGAATAGGTTCATCAGGATTTATGAGCCCGCATGAATAAGTCAATAAAACCGATATGAAGAAAGATTGGAAAAATGATTTTAGTAAAAATATTTTCACCTGATAGCGTTTAAATCCTAATCTTAAAAGAAATTTGTACAAATTTCTTTTAAGATTAGTTTAAACGGAATCTGAAAAGAAATATTGTTTTGAAAACAATATTTCTTTTCAGATTCAAATCATTTTCATTTTTTCCAGGATTTTATGAGCGGTTTCAAGGGCTTGATAACCATCCTCGATAGTAACTGCGGGTGCAGAATCATTGACTATTGCCTTATAAAAGCTGATTAGCTCTTCTTTTATTGCATTATTCGGCTCGATGTCGGGTTTATCAAAATATATTTCTTTTTTGCCTTTTCCATGACCAAGATCTATGGTTAATGATAAAGGGTCGGGTTCACCCTGTATTTGTTTCAGCCGTATTATTTCCAGTTGTTTATTTAGAAAATCAATAGCGATATAAGCGTCACGTTGAAAAATCCGGAATTTTCTCATATTTTTCATTGAAATGCGGCTTGCCGTAATATTTGCAACACAACCATTATCGAATTCAATTCTGGTATTAGCAATATCGGGTGAATCGCTTACAATGGCAACTCCGCTTGCAGCAATCTTTTTAATGTTTGAACGAATAAGACTAAGTACGATATCCAAATCATGAATCATCAGGTCGAGAACGACAGGAACATCTGTCCCTCTCGGTGTGAATTGTGCAAGCCGGTGGCTTTCGATAAACATCGGATTGCTTATATATGGAATTGCTGCCTGGTAGGCGGGATTAAATCTTTCAACGTGGCCAACCTGAACCTTTACACTTGCTTCCCGTGCTAGCTTAACCAGACTGAATGCTTCGTCAAGCGTATATGCTATCGGTTTCTCGATAAATACATGCCTGGATTCCTTTAAAGCGGTTACAGCACATTCATAATGAGATACTGTCGGCGTAATAATATCAACGGCATCAACAGATTTTATCAAAATATCAGGTGATGGAAAATAAGAAACATTAAATTCCTTTGAAACCTGATAGGCATTTTCAGTATCAGGGTCAAAAAAACCGACTAATTCAAAATCGCCGATTTCTTTGAGTAGCTTAATATGTATTTTGCCCAGATGGCCGGCGCCAAGTACTCCAATTTTAATCATATGTTCAGTTTGTTTTAAATTTTATCGGATATTTAATTTATTATTTATATTCAATCCAATTGACAGATAATTATTTTGTACTGCTGAATACATTTTTCTGTAAGTAAGTTCAGGTGATAAACCCCTGTTTGAAGGTTAGAAGCATTAAAAGATACCGAGTGGGTTCCTGCTTCAAGTTGTACATTGTTATAAATGACTATGTCTGATTGCCCCACTATATTAACAACGGATAGTGTCACCCGCTCTTTCTGCTGCAGGATAAATCTGATTGTAGTATTGCTATTAAAGGGATTTGGACAGACCTGCAAATTAATGGATTCTGTTGTAAGTTCTTTTATTCCGGTTGGCTCTGCTAATACAGGAATTGCATAATCACTTCCTGAGGTAGCAGTTTGGTTATCAAAACTGGTAATAGTGTAATAATAGGTTGAACCAGGTAAGGCAGAGTAGTCAGGATAGGAGAGAGCTGAAGTTGATGCAATATACTGCCAGTACCCGTCATTGTTTGATGCTCTGTATATTCTGTACCCCCCAATGGGGTAAGTTCCCTGTGTGCTGGCTGACCAGCTTAGTAAATAACTGTGCGGATACGGTGTGATTATTAAACTATGTGGGGCTGATGGCGGAATAATTTCGAAGTCATGTCCCGCTACCAGTTCTGCAAAACCAAGACCTTGGACAGGAAGGTTCTTAACCGTACCTTTTATCTCTGTACTGCCTTCCCAGAATTTGAACAGTGTTACATCAACAACCTGATTTTCAATTGCAGCCGTAATATCAATATTAATACCATGCAATGGATTAATGAAACGCCAATCCTGTGAATAATATTTGTTGTTTATCTGGTCATACCAGTAACCGGTTCGTTCAAAGATGAATGTGGATGAAGTGTCCTGAGTTGTATCTGAATAAATCGCGCTGACAAGCCGCCATTCCGGCTTGTAAAGAACAGTGTTTGAATCCGAAAATATCGGCCAGATGTTAAACTCCGACGGCATTTGTGGAATTCCAAGCGTTGCTCCGGGATTATCCACCTGAATGGAGAACCACTCGTACATATTATCACTGTTGATGCCAACGGTAAAAGGACCCCACTGCCTGTCAATCCATCCGATACCGGAACTGATGTTATCCGATACCCCATTGAATTTGATGGAACCTTCAACTTTCATATTGGAATATGTATAATAAAAAGAAGAGTCGCCTTGATCGCCTAACGAGATAAAACCATCACCACCGACAACAAGAGGGGGGCGGTTACCGGTAAGTGTAATATCCAATTCATCATCATTGTCGGGTTCTTCAGCATGAAAGAAATATGAATAAGTTTTATTATCGCTGGGATAAGTCCAGTTTGAATAATCGCTGATTAGAAAAGGAATATTATATGTCAGCTCCCAGTGACCGGCTTGTTGGGAAAAAACAAAAGGCGTTTGGTTTACATCAGTATGAAAAGTGCCTGAAACAGGATCTGCTATATTAAAGATACGCATAGTTGCAGGTTTACTGAAATAACATAGCATGACATCATATTTTTTAAATAGTGGCGCCGAACCGATAAGGTGCATATTCAAATACCACCATTCTGTTGTGGTGCTTAAATCGGTGTGTTTGCCGTCATCATCCGGAAAAGTGAGAACACTACCAGGTGGTGAATATGGGTATATCTGCCAACCTGTCTGGGCAAATGCTTTAGTTAATAAAAATGAACCTGCTATAATAATAATAGCTGAAATTTTACTAAAATCAGAATATGATTTCATATTACATTTATTTTTAATTGTTAAAGAAATACGATTGCCATTTATTATAATGATTTCTGGCATTTTTCAAAATCCCTTCAAAGTAGTTTACACTTTTTGGTATTTTTCAAATGCCGCTTTACAAATTTCGGCATACTCACCCCCTTCCCCTCTCTATGTATAGAGAGGGGCGATACATCCGTATTATTTGAAATATTGATGACTCTTTGTTATAATACGTCAGTATCATCCCCCTCTCTGCTCGTAGAGAGGGGGACCGAGGGGGTGAGTACGCCAATGCTCAAAGGTGTTTTCTTTTGTCACTATTTTTATTAAAATTGTAAACTAAAAAATAGGCATTTTGAAAAATGCCAATTTTTCTAATTTAATTTATGAATAATTCAGGTTAAAGATTATTTTTGCATGACTAAGCTATAATATTTATGTATTTTTTCGATACCAAGATAAGAGTATCCTATGCTGATACCGATAAAATGGGCTTCTGCTATTATGGCAATTATTCTAGGTATTACGAAATAGCAAGAACAGAGCTCTTGCGCAGTCTAGGTATTTCTTATAAGGAAATCGAAGATTCAGGGATATTGTTGCCTGTAATAACCATGTGCAGTAATTTTAAACGGCCTGCTTTTTATGATGAACTGCTTACTGTCAGAGTAATATTAAAAGAAGTTCCCCGTTCACGGATAAAATTTGAATATGAAATTTACAATGAAAATAGTGAAATAATTAATACAGGCGAAACAGAACTGGCATTTTTAAGCAGGGATAAATTAAAGCCACAGCCAGCGCCTGATTATTTGATTGAATTATTTGAAAAAGCTATATCATAATTTCGGATGGTTCAACCCTGCTCACCACAGGTTTCGGATTGATGCTCGCTACAACTCATCAATAGTCATAATTTTGTCGGTATCATACTTACCTGTTTCAAGTTTGTTTTTAATTTCTGAAAAACAGTGAATTGTATATTCAACATCTTCCAAAGTATGTACAGCTGTTGGAATCAATCTAAGCATAATAATTCCTTTAGGGACAACGGGATATACAACTACTGAACAAAAGAGTTTGAAATTTTCCCTTAGGTCGAGTAAAAGATTTGCGGTGCTTCTTGCGGTTCCTGTCAGAAAAACCGGGGTGACCGGTGATTCGGTCTTCCCAATGTCAAACCCTTTATCCCGTAATCCTTGTTGTAACGCTTTAACAATTGTCCATAGCTTTTCCCTTAATTCAGGGTGGTTTTTTAATAGTTCAAGCCGTTTCAAAGCTCCAATTACCATGGGCATTGGAAGTGATTTTGCAAATATCTGGGAACGCATATTATAAGCTAGGTACCGGATAATTTCCTTATTGCTGGCTACAAAAGCGCCAATTCCAGCCATAGCTTTGGCAAAAGTGCCGAAATAAATGTCAACCTGTTCCTGAACTCCTAGATGTTCGCCTGTTCCTGCACCTGTTTTACCCATTGTGCCAAAGCCATGTGCATCATCAACCAGTAGCCGGAAATTAAATTTCTTTTTCAGGGCAACAATTTTATCAAGCTTGCCTAGGTCGCCGGCCATACCAAATACACCTTCAGTGATTACAAGAATTCCTCCTTTGGTTTGTTCTGCAACAGCATAGGCATGTTCCAACTGCTTTTCGAAATTTCCTATATCATTGTGAGCATACACAAAGCGTTTTCCCATATGAAGCCGGCAGCCATCCAATATACATGCATGAGAATCGGAATCATATACAATTACATCGTGCCTGTCAACCAAGCTGTCAATTATAGAAATCATACCCTGATAACCATAATTTAATAAATAACCAGCTTCTTTGCCGACAAAAGCTGCCAGTTGGCTTTCAAGCTTTTCATGGTATGAAGTTTGCCCGGTCATCATCCTTGCACCCATCGGATAAGCAAGACCCCATTCTTTAGCGGCTTCAGAATCTACTGCCCTGACTTCAGGATGATTAGCCAGTCCAATATAATTATTAAGACTCCATGTCAGCATTTCCTTGCCCATGAATTTCATTTTTGGACGCACTTCTCCTTCCAGCTTGGGAAACATAAAATAACCATGCGTTTCTTCTGCATATTGTCCTAAAGGACTTTTTGCCATTTTCAGCTTTTCAAATATGTCCATATTGATAAATTTTAAAAAATATATTGTTTAATATTTTTCAATCAAATAATCCCCGATATTTTTTTTCTTTGAATTAAAACCAATACCAAGCTTGCCCCGCCTCTGGCGGTGGTTCTTAAATCATGAATTATTCACGTTTAAAAGTCAAAAATAATTATATTTTTCTAAACGCTACAAAAATGATTAAAAATTTGTTATTATATAGTTATACTTTTATTTTTGCTCTACGAGCAAAACATCGTAGATGTTTTATTATTGTAAAAAGATGCAACACTCTATAAAAGAACATCGTAGATGTTCCATATTTGAGCACAATTCTGAAGTGCCAAGGATACCATTTTTCAAAACTTGCAGGTAAAACTGATAAATTTCTAATTATTCTAATTGACCTAATTTCTAATCAAAACCCAATTCCCATGAGCATGTCGAAATATGACCTTTGACAGTATACACACTCAAATTATTTAGATATAGCAACTTTTAAAGATAATGGATTGACCTTTAAATATAGTTCATTTCCGAAGGATACCGGTTCACCATCAAAATGAGCTTTTATAGTTTGTTTACATATAATTTTCAATGATGAAGCTTTGAATATTTCCATGAATTTTGATTTATGAGCAGAATGAGTATATAGCCTCAGTACAAGAAATGGAGCTGCAAATGCCGGAAACTTATGAACGATACAAATATCGAGCATTCCATCGTCACATTTTGCCATTGGAGCGATAACGCCATTGTTTCCCCACTGAGTTGAGTTGGCAAAACATGTTAGAAAAACATCCCGAACAATTTTTTTATCTTCTATAACCATAGAATATTCTATACCTTTATAACGGCTGAATTCCTTTAATATAAGTTTTAAATATGAAAAAAAACCTCTTTTTCCGAATGTGGCGAATAAATGTGCAATGTGAGCATCAAAGCCTATACCGGCTATATTAACATAAACTTCATCATTTATTGAAACAGTGTCAATCTGCTTTATCTGATAATTATTGAATACAATCATTGCTTTTTTAATATTTACCGGAATATTGAGTGAGCGTGCAAAACCGTTACCCGAGCCGGTTGGCAATATTCCAAGAACAGATGAAGAATTAATTATTCCTCTTGCCACTTCATTGACTGAACCATCGCCGCCTACTGCTACGACAATATCGTAAATACCCGCTGCATTTTTACTAATTTCCGTAGCATGCTTCGCCCGTTCAGTATATTCTATCCGCGGTAACCAGATTGTCGCGTCAAGTATATTATTTATTAATTTTTCGACAATCTTTTGCCTTCCAATGCCGGAAACGGGATTAATGATAAATAGTATTTTTTTAAAATTCATTTATATTTTCACACCGATAATCAGCACATCGTCAATCTGTTCAATATTTCCGCGCCATTCATCAAATATTTTATTTAATTGCACCTTTTGTTCATACATTGGTAATTTGTGGAGCGCTAATAATGTCTGTCTGAAACGTTTTCCCATATACTTTTTCCTGTCTTTACCGCCAAACTGGTCCTTAAAGCCATCTGTAAAAACATAAAATATGTCGCC
>JACQWN010000381.1 GCA_016209245.1 Bacteroidia bacterium | reverse complement strand
GTATGCCGAAATTTGTAAAGCGGCATTTGAAAAATACCAAAAAGTGTAAACTACTTTGAAGCGATTTTGAAAAATGCCCTATTTAGGTAATCATTTTTTATCATAGATTATTTCACCGAAGTACGAATGAGCGCTTTTAGCGCCATGGCGCAAGGCGCCATTTGTTACGAACTTACGAATTACGAATCTGCCAACAGGCGAATCAGTTCGTAATTCGTAAATTCGTATTTTTTTTGTACTTCGATGGGATAATAACGTCATACCTAAATAGGGTTTGCTGAAAAAGTCCGAAGGACTTAAATATTATTAACCCCGTATGAAATGCGGGGTCTCGGCATAATGTACTTACCAACCCTGAAAGGGTTGAATATTAACACTAATGTTCAACCCTTTCAGGGTTGTAATTTCGTGTATTTCCATAACCACTGATGGAATCAGGGGTTATTCATGTTGAATCCCTTGGGGATTACTGTGTGTTATGCTTATTATTGTTCTTTATAATGGTACGTGTATTTTTTGAGTATTTCACCATCATCGTTCTTAATATGGTCTAAACGGCCAAAGCTGTCGTAAAAATAGTTTGTTGTAATACCATTCTCATCCGAGCTACGAACCATGCCGGCAAGGGGTATATAAGCATATACAGTTATTATAGCATTTGTTAAATTTGTAGAATTACGCAAATTTTGGTTAAAAGCCACCCAATGATTAGCATCCAGCGCCGTTTCAATAGTAACACCCATGTTTGAAATAATATTATTGACTGCATAGCTTAAATCAGCATAATCGGCGCAAATCGCTTTTATTACAGGATTGGTGGCATTATACGCCCAGAAGCAAGAGGTTATAATATCACCGGGTCTTAGAAATTGAATGATATTGCCATATACATCATGCTCTATTTGTTCCCTTAGATTCATGAAGCTATTAGGAATGTAATCAATGTACTTGTCATCTGCGTCTTTTGCTTCAATATACTGACAGGATGTTAACGGGATATTCGCTTCAAGCTTGTATAAAGATTTAGGTAATCCATTATTAAAATAATCAATTAAATATGAAGATGTTATACTGCCAACGGGATAAATTTCCGCATTTTAAAATACATGACGCTCAATTGTCTAGGTCGCTGACTTTCGTTCGTCCACAGGACAACGAAACGTCATATTTTTATATTTGCGGAAATTTATCCCGTGCCTAGTATAATTTATTATCAACCCACGATTGCTCTTCTACCAACGCCCAGTTATGTATATTTAATAATGTATTTACTAAAGAAATACTATTTTGATAATCGAATATATATTTATATTTCCTTTTATAATTAGCGCCGGTTGATTCAAAACTTTCTTTTTTGGTGACCAAAGGATATTCAGGATTTTCAAATTTAGAAATCTCTATTATTTCAACCGGATTAGTACCGTTAATATCATATTGTAAAACAGTAGTGCTATCGTTATAAACCCAACGGGTGCAAAGTGTATAGGCAGCAATATCATAATTATCCATCGCTGCAGGATGATAAATTATATCTCCTGCAAGATGATTATAGCACGGATAATAATAAACGACATTCCAATTGCCTCCAATACATCGCCAATTCTTAGACCAAGGAGTTAAATACCAATGATGCTGATGATTTTTTGTACAACTCCAAATTTTATAATCATCATTATTTCCGGAACATTCTTCATGTACACTTTGGACAAAAATCGGGTCATACGTTTTCCGCATAGTAAGTCCGTTTACTGTATCAAAATTATAGTTACTTTCCGTGTAATGATAATATGTTTCTTTTACTTTGACAGGAACAAGCTCATTAGTGGCAGGGTCTTGGGTAACTTTAAATTGTTTTTCACTTAAAACCCGTCCGTTTCGCCACTCAAAAATATTATCTTTGGACGATGAGGGAATATCCTCTCCCCAAATAATTTCGGAACAGGCTGGTGGGCTATAATCATAATGATACTCGATTCCGCCATTCTCGAAATTGTCGCCAAAGCTAACAGTGACATTGGGATAGTTTATAAAATTTTTCCCCATAGCATTTGCTAAAAACTGGCTGCTCGAATGTTTATTTATGTAGTTACAATCGATAGTACCCATAATAGGAGCATCATTAACCTGAATCATTGATTGTGAATAATATAAAGGCATTTGGTCAATAACGGCAGCAGGTTTGTTTCTATTATCAAAAGTATTATAGAAATATCTGAACACCTGTGCAGGTTGACCGTCGCCTGCTGTGATAATTCTTTTATTTACTCTTGCCCCGCCTACAGGAACATTATGGTTACCTGATCCCGGAGATTGATATTCATAAGTTACTTCGCACCACGCTTGTATGTGTTCACCATAAGTGGTTAGCCAAAGAGTTAGCATACCGGTTCCTATATCCACCGTAGTTGTGTTTTCTGTTGGCTGCTCATCGAATGATGTTGTTGGCAAAAGAATATTTAAACCATCATCTTTTATCAGGATTTCACCATGTTCGTGCAAATCATCGAAATTATCATTATCAATAATACTCAGACCGTATTTAACTGTGACTTTCGTGCCATATACAACAAAATTGAAAAGAGTAGATGTAGGATAATGCCAATCTGAACCTGGATCATTTATGTATTCAGTAGTATAATAATGGATTGTATAATTTTCATTAACAGAATTGGCTTCGTAAATTATACTTTCAAATCCTCCGGTTGGGTAATCAATTCTCGTCAATAAACCTTTTAATGGAGTAGAATTATCGGGTTCCCGATTTCCACCAAGTGAACCGAAATATATTTCCCAATCATCCGATTGAGGAACAAAATCTAAATTATATTTATCATTGGCATATCCCCAATGGTCTTGTGAATATGATAATCTGTCGGGTAACGATGTGCGGTCGGAATAAGTGAACGTATAAGGCGGCAAGCTGTTACCTGTTGCATCCAGCTCGGTTAAGGATTCCAAATACAAACGATTAGAAAGATCGGTCTGAACTCCATTCCCTATATTCAAATAATTAAAATTGAACTTTTTATCAAAGCGCTGTTATGCCATACTTTAATTAAATCGAGCTTTTTGTAACCGCTTGAGGCATCATACCGATTTGTTGATGATATAAATTCAATTGATATTTTCATAAGTAAACGATATGCTTTCTTCTGCAGGATGTGTTATCGTAGAAAGATACCAGCTTGTCACAGCATAATCGTCAAATGTTTTATTTGGAGAGGCATCATGTTTAGTCATTTCAGTTTCTGAGAAGGTATAAGTAGTGCCGGAATAATCTTTCACTTCAAAAGAATTTGAGGAATGAATATATTTAATTTCTAAATTACTATATGGAATCGCAGATGCATACAATATCGCGGTTCCGCTGCCTTTTCTGCTTAAAAAAAACTTCCCGGAATAATTCAAAAAATTAAAATAAAACACATCGGGTTGTAAATCATGAGATTCATAGTTTTGTACGAAATCAACCAGGTCGGGAGTCATTGTTTGAATTACATCAAACATCCTGTATGGAATATTGTCGGATAAATGTAATTCATCAGGTTTGTCGTAAACTACCCTGGTAATTAAACCTCCGGTCTGAAGCGCCCATCCGTATCCGACCCAGGATGATAGCTCATCAACTTTAAAACCTGTTGTATTATAATTTAACAGAATGGGTACGCTCAAATATCTTCCTTGTAATGTATAAATTGGAATTGACACATTGGCCGCCCCCGAAAAATTGCTTGTACTTGTAAACCCTCCATATTTACCCAAAGAAATCGCATTTTGAGACGGAGGAACGATTTTGGGAACATTATCAGACAAGTTAAATTCAGATACGCTTTGACCGTAAACCGATATTATACCTGTAATTGAAAAAATAATTATAGCACAAAGAGTTTTCATAATTAATAGTAGTTTTATTGTTATTATTTAGGACATCATTATTCATTATAGATTATCCCATCGAAGTACGAATTTGTTACGAACCTACGAATTACGAACCTACGAACCTACGAATTACGAACCTACGAACCTACGAATTACGAACCTACGAACCTACGAATTACGAACCTACGAACCTACGAATTACGAACCTACGAATTACGAATTTGCCAACCATGAACCCTTTCGTTATTCGT
>JACQWN010000380.1 GCA_016209245.1 Bacteroidia bacterium | reverse complement strand
CGAATTTACACGAAAAAATTAGTTTTAATTCGTGAAATTCGTGGCAAATTTGGACATTATGGACAAACACTAATTAGTAATTCGTAGGGTGAATAGTAATAACAAATTCAAAAAACAAAAGTAGAGCTGATTGATTCATAGTTATATATTTTTTTAATAACATTAGCAAATAAAGGCGCAATAGACAGAACTTTAATTTTACTGCAGTCTCTTTTTAAGGGGATTGAATCGGTAACAATAACTTCCGTCAGAGGGGAGTTGCTTATTTTCTCATAAGCGGTTCCTGACAATACAGCATGCGAAGCGCAGGCCCTTGTGCTAATGGCGCCGTTATTCATAATAGCTTCAGTAGCTTTTATTAAAGTACCTGCAGAATCAATCATATCGTCAAGTATTATTACATTTTTTCCTGCCACATCTCCCAGTATTGAAATTTGATAAATTTCACCGGGTCTTTCACGCAGTTTATAGCACATAGCTATTTCACAATTCAGAAATTTGGCATAAGCATTTGCTCTTCTGGCGCCTCCCATATCCGGTGCGGTTAATACAAGATTGGGAAGATTAAGACTTTGAATATAAGGAATAAAAGCTGCTGAAGCATATAAATGATCAACCGGCACATTGAAAAAGCCCTGAATCTGATCGGCATGTAAATCCATTGTTATAATTCTGCTGACACCGGCAGTAGCGAGCAGGTCGGCAATAAGCTTTGAGCCGATTGACACCCGCGGTTTATCCTTTCTATCTTGCCGGGCAAATCCAAAATATGGAATTACTGCGATAACACTACAGGCGGAAGCCCGTTTTGCCGCATCAACCATTAAAAGCAGCTCAAAAAGGTTGTCAACGGGCGGAAAAGTAGATTGGATTATGAAAACATTCGTTCCTCTGACCGTCTCTTCATAGGATGGCTGAAACTCCCCGTCATTGAATTTTACTAAAGTCGAATTGCCGAGCTTGGTATTAAAATGTTCAACAATTTTTTCCGCAAGATATTTTGAGGCGGAACCTGCAAAAAATTTAATAGGATTCTTTGATAATGGCATAAATGGAAAATTTATTTTTAAAGTATTTGAAGTGCAAATTTAAAACTATTCTTAATATGTATCATAAAAAAAGTGATAATTATTCAGCGGGGATTTTCACAATCTATAAAACATCCTCTTGTAACTACTCGGCACCCTATTTTTTGCCACAGATTACACAGATTAATATAAATTTGGATGCTTTTCTATATTACAGGGTTGCATATTTAGCTTTTTCGGATGCTCTTTTAATAAACGGATATCTGCTTCCAACATTTCTATTTTTTCAGATTGCCTTTGACATACCTCTGATAAATATTGTACTAATGGCGCCTGAAGTAATTCTTCATTGGCATCTGTAACCTTTTTTAAAATTTATAAAAGTCATTTTAAAAAGCAACCTTTTATATATTTTAGCGTCTATAAAATTGTTATGCCTTCACAGGCGATGATATGTACTCTTTTCCAACAGGAAATGTTGGAATCGGCACGAACAGCCCTACTCAAAAATTAGATATAGACGGACAAATACGCCTGCGACAAGGCGCCGGTGCAGGTTATGTACTGACTTCCGATGCAAATGGTATCGGTACATGGACAGAGGTTGCAGACCCTGACCCAACCAATGAACTCCAGGATATAACACTCACAGGTAATACCCTTACATTATCAGGCAGCACCTCTGAAGTTGACCTGTCGCCTTACAGCAATTACTGGTCTTTAAATGGCAGTAATATTTATCGTCTGACAGGGGATGTAGGTATAGGAACACAGCCCGCAGAAAAGCTTGATGTGGATGGTAATATATTATGCCGAGGAAACCTTTTTGTTCAGGGTTATATGGTATCGGGTTACAGATTTGAAGGACACAAAGTAGCTGTAGAAAAAGTAGAAAGCGATACGGTGCTTGCTGAAAAAAAGATGATGACAAAAGAGCTGGAGGTATTACAAAAAATTTTTACAAAAGAAATTGAAACACTTGAAAAAGCACGTGTAGGCGAGATAATAATAGACGGACCGGCTAACAAAATTTACAGCACAGCCGGATATCTGAATCTAAACGGGAATGATATTTCTAATGTGGGGACGGTAAATGCAAATACAGTTAGCGCTGCTCATTTGAATGTTAATTATACAGAGTTTGATAGTTTGCAGGTAAATGGTTCGGCTAATTTGAATAAAATATATACAAGTAAAATAATTCCACCAATTGGGGATAGTGTAATACATCTTGGAGAATCCAGTATTAATGTTAATACATACGAAAATAAAATAAGTTGGACGGCAATGCCCACTCCTCCTTACTCGAAAGGTTTATCTATTGGAAACGGAACAAATAATCCATTTGGTAATAATTCCCTTGCATTAGGAAATAACTTAACGACATTTGGAGATAACTCAATAGCAATTGGTAATAATGTTTCTTCAACTGCAATGAATTCAATAGTTATTGGGAGTGGAACATCAGGTTATTTTTTATTAAATTCTATATCAAATTCATTAATGGTTGGTTTTAATAGTAATATTCCAACATTATTTGTAGGAACTTCAAGTGGTAGTGAAACAACAGGAAAAGTTGGAATTGGCACAACCGGTTTTGATAATTTTAAATTAAGTGTAGCCGGAAATATAAGGGCACAAGGGCAATATACAGATAATGATATGTTAATTGTAGTTAATAACAGCAATAATGTATCATCAGGAAATGCATTGATTTGGGGAGCTTATGGATGGGGTACATTACAAAATAATAATCCATATTT
>JACQWN010000142.1:3591-9786 GCA_016209245.1 Bacteroidia bacterium | reverse complement strand
TGAAGAAGGTCCTTTTAAAATTAAAATTTTTATTCCAAAACACTTTGGGGGTTCGGGTTCTGAAGAGCTTGCCTGGATATTATGCGATGCTCCGTTGATTCTGTATTCTTTAATAAAATTAGGTTATAAAGATACACCCGGAGTTAAAGAAGCTGTTACTTTCCTTTTATCGCTTGTCCGGGATAATGGATGGGGTTGCAAATGTTCAAATATCTTTAGTAAATTCCGTGGCCCCGGCAGAAAGGGCGACATTTGTCCTTATGCTAATATGCTTATGTTAAAACTTATCTCTGTGTTACCAGAACTTTATAATCATAAAGCCCGGAAAACGGGAGTTAATGCATTTTTTGAACTATGGAAATCACAAGGCGTCAATAAACCATATCTTTTTGGTATCGGCAGCGATTTTAAAAAGCTGAAAGCTCCGTTAGTATGGTATGATATTCTTCATATACTCGATATATTAACTTGTTTCCCCAACTTGCTTAACCATTCAATAATTAAAGAAATGATTAAGCTCATATTGGAAAAAGCTGATGAAAACGGGCTTTACAAAGCCGAATCGGTTTACCGTGCATGGACAGGATGGGATTTCGGTCAAAAAAGGGAACCTTCATACTGGATATCTTTTCTTGTTTATAAAATACTTAAAAGAATTAAAAGTACAGCTAAAGCAGCAAACTAATGGAGCGCGGATTTTTTAAATGAAACGCTATAAAATTGGACAGATTCCTCACTGTGTTCGGAATGACAACTTCATCGGCGATAGAGAGAGGGGAAGCGGTTGCGGGCTTAGCCCGCAACCGCTTCCCCTCCTTATGACAAAAGCGTTGTCATTCCGAGCAATGCGAGGAATCTCTCAAAAAAAGTATGTACTAATATATCCCGTACATAATAATATGAAAAAGTTAATTTATATCATCTGGTTTCTTCCGGTATTATTTATATTCTCATGTTCAAAGCCGCCCGATATTTCAGTGACATGGTATTATGTCAAACCCGGTGAAAACGGCCAGCAGGGCGATTTGTTAAGATTAAATCTCAAAGCTGATAACAGCTATTATTGCTTATATGCCGGCAGCGATTGGGATGATGGATATATTGATTACGGCACGTGGCTCCAGGATGACAGCAAAATAACTTTAAATTCAGCCGATTCAATGACAAACAAAATATTCAAAAATACAAATCTTTTTTTACACCTACAGGTAAATTGCTGTCAGATACAAATTCTTTCAGAACATTAACCGGAAAAACAAGAGCCGATTCGCTTACACGGTTTGCCAATGTTGAACAATTCGCCGATTCGTTCGCCGTTGTTGATTATAATCTGCCTCATCCGCTTTACGATGCTTATAAAAATATCAGAGAAAAATGGTTCCGGCAGGAATATTTTGCATGCCTTAAGAATGCAGGTATTGAAATGAGCTGCGCCGGGTGCGAATATGTTTATATTGATGTAGTGCTTATTATTGATTATAACGGAAAGTTGAAAAAATATAAAATTATCAATTCAAATGTTTGTGCAAGAGACATTTCTCCTGAATTGGAAAAATGTTTTCTCAATTTTTTTCATAATGTTATATTTCCCGAATGTCTCAGGGGAGAGATAATCAATACCATGTTGGGAACGGGCTTAACGTGCTAGTGATGTGTTAAATTGCATCATCCGGATTTACGGAAAAAATATCGAGAAAACGTTTGACATCGGTATGAAGTTGTTCTGATAATGCCGAAAGTTGAATTTTGCTCGTCAGAACTTGATTCTGAAGCCGTTTAATTTCATTTTCCCAAACCTGCGGCACTTTATTCTTTAATTCATAATCTCCTCTTGTAATATAGAATTGTTCAAATATTTCTTGAAAATTTATTATAGCTTCATAAATATCGGGGCGTTTTTCTTTAATTTTTTCTAATATTTCTTTAACGGTCAGGTACAGTTGAATATCTTTCTTTTTGTGTTCCAATGCTTTATAGAATAACCCTGCTATACTGATTATTGCTGCCTGCTGCTTAATATTCATACTAAGTTTTTTATTCAAGATTATTGATACAAAGATAGATAATATTTTTATATTATACCAAATTTGCAAATTATTATAGCAAAACAAGACATTTGAAATAAAAAATGGAGTATATTTGGAAATTTACTGAAGGGGTAACTGGGAAACGCGCCGTCAGTAATCAGCAATTACTTAGAGTCACCCCATCAGTAATAATATTTAACATAAAATTATAAGCTATGAGACAAATAATTACTTTTTTTGGCTTTTTCCTTGTTGTTTTAAATCAATCGTTATTTGCTTCTGATAATTGGATTGATTTGAATAATGATGGTATTATTGATACACAAGTGCAACTAATATCATCGTCACAGGATCAATCGGTAATAAATTTTAAAATCAATGCATATTCACTTCATGAAGTGACTACGCCTCAAGGTGCGGCTTATATTGCCGGATTTCCTGCATGTTCAAGGATACTTAAAACAGGCGTTCCCGATCTGCCTAAGATAACACGCTCAATAATTATCCCTGATGATAAGGAAATGAGGGCGGAAGTTCTTGTTTCTCAATTTATCGAGATTGAGAATATCGCCATTGCGCCGTCAAAAGGCAATTTATTTAGAAACATTGACCCGTCAACTGTGCCTTATACTTATGGAAAAGAATATTCTAAGAATGAATTTTTCCCTGTTACGGCTGTCACTCTTGGCGAACCTTATATACTGAGAGACTACAGAGGGCAAGCTGTTATTTTATACCCGTTCCAATATAATCCGGTTTCAAAAAAATTAAAAATATTTACCGATATTACAGTACAAATTTCTTCAACAGGAAACCCCGGAAACGTTAATGTACTGAACCGGAAAAATTCATTGCAAACCCTTAATAAAGAATTTGACAATATCTATAAACGGCATTTTCTGAATTATACAAAATCACAGCACATTCGCCGATGCTATTCTTCCATATGTACAATGGAAAAAGCAAAAAGGAATTCCTGCTGAAATGATTGAATTTTCGACTATCGGCACTACCGCCGACCAACTGAAAACTTATGTTACGAATTATTATAATACAAACGGACTTACATTTTTACTTCTTGTGGGCGACGGGCAGCATATTCCATCTGTTACCGCCGGTGTTGCAGGAGATAGTGATCCTGCTTATGGTTATATACTTGGCAATGATGCCTATTCTGAAATTTTTGTCGGTAGATTCTCGGGCGAAACGGTTGCTGATATCGAGACCCATGTAGGAAAAACCATAATTTATGAAAGGGATTTGGATACCAGCGCCACGTGGCTTGAATATGGAGTAGGAATCGCTTCTGATGAAGGAGCCGGTGTGGGTGATGAGGGAGAATCGGATGCAGAACATATTGGCAATATCAGGAGCGATTTGTTGAATTATGGTTATCAGGCGATAGACCAAATATATGACCCCGGGGCTACTGCTGCACAGTTTGCCGCCGCATTAAATGCGGGCAGAGGTATTATAAATTATTGCGGACACGGCGGAGATTTTGAATTTGTCACTACCGGATTCAACGTTAACGATGCTATCAACCTTATAAATTATAATATGCTTCCGTTTATCTTTGATGTAGCATGCGTCAATGGAAATTTCCATGGGCAGACCTGCATAGCGGAAGCTATGGTTCGTGCAAATAACGGAGGCAAATATACCGGTGCTGTTGGTATACATGCCTCTACGATCAATCAGTCGTGGGCGCCTCCGATGGATGGAGAAGATGAAATGGACTCGATTCTTGTTGAAAGCTATATCAATAATATTAAACGGACTTATGGTGGTATTTGCGTCAGCGGCTGCATGCATATGAATGATGCGTATAGTACGGGAGGCCCCGATATGACCGATACATGGACTATCTTCGGCGACCCATCGCTTAATATCAGAACAAAAACACCGCAGGCAATGCTTGTATCACACAATCCCACAATAGCCATCGGCGAAAGCCAGTTTTCTGTAAATTGTAATGCTGAAGATGCATTGGTTGCACTTACTATTGAAGGAGAAATTGTCGGTACAGGTTATATTTCAGGCGGAATAACTACCATTACACTAAATCCTCAGCCATCAACAGTCGGAACAATGGTTGTTACAGTTACCGGCTATAACCAGGTTACCTATATCGGTGAAGTGCTGATAATCGTACCATCCGGACCTTTTGTAATCTACGACTACCATGCAATCAACGATTCCCTTGCAAACAATAACGGCTCACCGGAATACGGGGAAAATATCCTGCTCGATTTAGCGTTGCATAACGTCGGTGTAGATATTGCTTCAGGAGTGACTGCGACACTTTCCTGCTCCGACAGCTATATTTCAATTACAGATAATTTTGAATCATACGGCACTATTAATGCAGATGCTTCGCTCTTAAAAAATAACGCTTTTGGGATTATTATTGCAGATAATGTCCCCGACCAGCATACTGCTCTTTTCAATTTAACTGTTACTGACAGCACAAACATATGGAATTCGGGCTTCTCGGTAATTTGTAATGCACCTTTGCTTACCATTGATTATTTGAGTATTGATGATTCGGGCGGTAATGGAGATGGCGCTTTAGACCCCGGTGAAACTGCCTTATTGAATTTGAATGTTGCCAACAATGGGCATGCGGCAACAGTAGTTTCAACATGTTATTTTTCATCAGTAAGTCCTTATGTTACTATTAATAATAATATTATCGCTACCGGAATTATCGCTCAGGGCGGAAGCGTTCCTGTTACCTTCAGTATTACTATTGATTCATTGACGCCTACCGGAACATCAGTTGTTTTCGTATGTTCCGATACGGCGGGAACTTATTTTGCAAGTCTGACATTCGGCGAAAGCGTCGGATTGCTTATCGAAGATTGGGAAAGCAATAGCTTTTTTTTTTTTTTTTGGGAAAACGGCGGAAATGCGCCATGGACGATTACAAGCGGAAGCCCTTACGAGGGCAGCTTTGCCGCCCGTTCAGGAGTTATCGGCGATGAACAAAGAAGCGAATTATTGCTGACTTTAGATGTGCTGACAAACGATACTATTTCGTTTTTCAAAAAAACTTCCTGCGAGTTTGGTTCGCAGTATGGCGAGGAATGGGATTATCTGGAATTTCTGATTGACGGCTCAAGAGTTGGATACTGGGATGGTATTGGCGTCTGGACAGAAGAACATTTCCCTGTGACAGCGGGAGAGCATACGTTTACATGGGCTTATGTTAAAGATGTATATTGGACTGAAGGTGAAGATTGTGCATGGATTGACTATATCGTGCTTCCAGCATTTGATAATCCGACAGCAATTAAATTTGTTGAAACAAGGGTTGAATCTGCCTGTATGGAAGTATTTCCAAATCCATCATCCGGACTGACAGCAGTTAAATTTTCAATTAAAAATAATAGTCCTGTTGAAATTTCAATTATTAATTTATTGAGTAATGAGGTTATGTCTTTATATAAAACAAAAAACAGCAATGAAAGAAACTACACTATATATTTTGACAGCAGGCGGTTATTAGAAGGCATTTATCTGTGCAGGATGCAGACGCAGCAAGGAGTTGTTTTCAAAAAAATAATAATAATAAAATGAATTATTGATGATAAACCTGATGATATGTTGCAATGTATTGTTTTGAGCGTATTTTTCAACATCATTAAGATAGGATAGAATAATGGTTTACGGTTATTGCTAACAGACCATTTTTCTAAATCGCTTATTATCTTTCTATTATATATTGCCATTAAGGATATTTGTTAAATATTGGTGGACAAATTTAACAATTTTTGTAAAGAATTGGGGGTAATTTATATATTTTTTTGTAATGTTTTGAGACATGATTTAATGAAATGCAGGATGAAGAAACGCCCACTTTGGACGTCTCTACATCCCGCATTTCAGAACCGGTACAATTTTAAAATTTTTTGGTGGGTAATCAACTTTTTGTGGAGCATAAGGGAATCGAACCCTTGACCTCTTGCATGCCATGCAAACGCTCTAGCCAACTGAGCTAATACCCCAATTTTGTGCAAATTTAATAAAATTCTTAACTTTTTGCAAATAAAATTTTATAAATGAGCCCACTCTAAAAACCCCTTTAAACTACATTTGACACGAATTACACAAATTTAATATATTGATTATCAATTATATTTTTTAGTGATAATTCGTGAAATTC
>JACQWN010000142.1:0-3494 GCA_016209245.1 Bacteroidia bacterium | reverse complement strand
CGTCATTATTATTTTTTTTAATATTTCTCCTACTTGTGATTATTAATCCTGTACCTGCACAAAAGCTCAGAATTAACGGTACAATAATGGAGTACCCTAAGTATAAAACTGCCGAAACCGCAGTTATTAACGTGAGGAAAGGGAATATTTGTGAAAAAATACGGACTGTTCAGGGGGCTTTCAGCATAGAGCTAAAGCTGAATCAAAAGTATAAAATTTTACCTGAGAAGAGGGGCTTTATCACCATTCCCGTTACAGTTAATACAAAAATACCTGTTCATATAGATACGACGGCTAAAGTATGGGAATATAACTGCTTAATATTTGTTGTAAAAGAGAAATTTGCACAGGCATATTTAGATGAATTGCCTGATATTCCTCAAAAACAATCTTCAATACATAAAAGAAAACATTTTATTAATAAAGAATTTACCGACAGTCTGATGGTCGCCATAACCAAAAACAGAGACAGCATTGATGAAGTTACACGTTCGATGGTATGGGAATTCAGAACAAAAGCGAGAAAAACAAAAGAACCTCCCAGAAAAGCCGAAATTGACTCATTTATTATAATTAAAATAGATTCGATAATTGACGGCAATAACCAGGTAATATGTAATATCCAGAAATCAATGGATGGAATCGAAAAAATACAAATTAATTCCGGTGATATAAAACAGAAGAAAGATGACCTTTTAGTTGCAAGAGAGCTGCTCGAGATAAACAAGAAAAATGCCAGAACAAAACATGACAGCTTATTGGTGCAGGTCAAGGAAATGGAATTGAATGAGACTGAAAATCAAATGCTGTTGGCTGAAAAACAATTGGAAAATGCAAGGAAAACAATTGAATTACAGAAGTATAAAATTTATATTCAGAAAATATTAATTGGTGCATCGCTTGCAGGGCTTATTATTCTTATCGCCTCTCTCATATTTGTCTTCAGATTATATCGGCTAAAGAAGCACGCTTATAAACTTCTTGAAGACCAGAACAGCAAAATCATCATTCAAAAAAGTGAAATCGAGACTCAACGTGATGAAATTGAAGCCCAGCGGGATGAAATCACAACCCAACGTGACGTTGTAATACGCCAGAAACAAGAGATCGAGCTTATACATAAAGAGCTAAAAGATAGCATCAATTATGCCGAAAGAATTCAAAATGCAATATTACCTACACTTGACTATTTAAGGCAAAATGTAAAAGAACATTTCATTATTTTTAAACCCCGTGATATTGTCAGCGGTGATTTTTATTTTATACAGAAAATTGATAACTGGTTATTATTTGCAGTAGCAGATTGTACGGGCCATGGCGTTCCCGGAGCTTTTATGAGCATGATGGGCGTAGCTTTTCTTAGCGAAATCGTTGCCAAAAAACATATTACAACTGCCAACCAGGTTCTTGACGAGCTACGGGATAAAATCATTAAGACCTTGCACCAAGTCGGGTTT
Organism: Bacteroidia bacterium; assembly: GCA_016209245.1. GTDB lineage: Bacteria > Bacteroidota > Bacteroidia > Bacteroidales > BM523 > JACQWN01. The sequence goes on along the minus strand of JACQWN010000142.1, from coordinate 2,037 downwards.
GAATACTTCATTGAAAATAAATCGTCTGATAGGAAAAACTCAGAAGGCAGCGATGTTCGCGATGGTATGGATATTGCATTTTGTGCATTGAATCTTGAAAATAAACAATTGCAGTATGCCGGTGCGAATTGTCCTTTATATTTAATTCAAACGGCTGTGAAACAACCGTTTGAATTAGAAGAGATAAAGGCGGATAAAATGCCTATAGGTATTCATTTTAAGATTGAGCCATTTAAAAATCGTCATTTGCAGCTTAAATCAGGCGATACGCTTTATCTTTGCTCAGATGGTTATGCCGACCAGATTGGCGGAGCCAAAGCCAAAAAAATTATGTCAAGACCATTTATGCAGATTTTAGTTGAGGCCAGCTCGAAAACTCTGCCGGAACAAAAACAAATAATCGAATATTGGCTCAGTGAATGGATGTCGCACATAAATCCAAAAACAGGTAAAATGTATGAACAGATTGATGATATTACGGTGATGGGAATTAGGATTTAGAAGGTAGTTGGAAATTAAAAATTAGAAATTAAAAAATTGGTAGTAGGTAGTAAGTAGTTTGGAATTTAAGAATTAAAGCAACTAATAGCCTGCAAAAATTGTCTATATATAAAAATCCTAAAATACTCTGACTATGCGTGCTGTATTATTTGCTATATTACTTATATTATGTGTCAGGCCGGGGAAAACGTGTACATTTACTGTTTCCCTATATGATACTTTTGGCGATGGGTGGAATGGAAGTACCCTGACCGTTCAAGTCAATGGAGTAAATGTCCTTACAAATGTTACACTATCCACGGGTCTGGGACCTGCTACATTTACATTTATTGCCAATAATAGCGATACCATCACTACAATATTTAATGGTTCCGGTCTTTGGGAATCGGAATGTAACTATACGATAGTCAATGATTTAGGACTTCCAAATTTCGCTGATGGCATGAACAATACAGTCCCAACCGGTGGAACTTTTGCTGCCGATTGCGGACCACCGCCACCACCTCCAACATACGATGATCCTTGCACAGCTCAAGCACTCACTGTTGGCGCTACATGTAATTATATTTCCTATACAACACAGTGGTCAACAGGTTCGGCTGTACCATATCCATCCTGCTCAGGAAATTACATGGGTGGTGATGTTTGGTTTAGCGCCGTTGTCCCTGCCTCAGGAAGATTGACCGTTGATATTGCTGCATCAGGTATGCTTGAGGGAGAAATTGCCATATATTCCGGGCCAAATTGCGACACTCTGACTGAATTACATTGTACAGCGACTTCATGGAATGACCCTATGCCTAAGGTTAATGTCATTACAGCCGATGGATTGTCCGGACAAGCAGTATGGATACGCATATGGGAACCAGGAAACGACAATTCCGGCATTTTTAGTATTTGTGCTTATGAAACACCTCCGCCACCTCCTTATGATGACCCATGTACAGCACAATCACTTCCTGTTAATGATACTTGTGCCTATTCAACATACACCACCAATCAGGCACTCGCTTCAAACGTTCCAAATCCATCATGTTCATGGAGCTATTTGGGTGGTGATGTCTGGTTTACCGCGGTAGTTCCTGCTTCAGGAAGACTGACCGTTGATATTGCCGCTTTAAGCATGACAGAAGGCGAAATGGCTATATATTATGGTCCTGACTGTAATAATCTTACTGAATTACACTGTATCGCTACAGCATGGAACAATCCTATGCCAAGTATTGAAATCCAGACAATTGATAGTTTAGCCGGACAAACAGTATGGATTCGGATATGGGAAGTCAATAACGATAATCCCGGTGATTTTAATATATGCGCTTATGAGACTCCGCCACCACCTGCAAATACCGACCCGTGCAATGCTATAAATCTATCCGTTGACCCATCTTGTGTTTTTTCTACTTTCAGCAATCTATATGGAGAATTATCGTCTGTTCCATTACCCACATGCACAGGGAACACTGTCATTGGCGATTTGTGGTTTACCGCTACTGTTCCATCTTCAGGGCGTTTGCAAGTCCAAACAGGTCCAAT
>JACQWN010000379.1 GCA_016209245.1 Bacteroidia bacterium | reverse complement strand
ATTTACACGAAAAAATTAGTTTTAATTCGTGCAATTAGTGTCTTTTCTTTACATTACGACCACGAGGTATTACTCATCGGATGACTTGCTACAGATCAGATTTATGCTGTCCTAAAATAAAAAAGTCATCCGATGAGTTTATATGCGAATATTAATTCGTGCAATTCGGTGCAAATTTGGACATTACGGACAGATACTAATTAGCACAACTATTTGATATTACCTGATAAACACTCTAGTGGTTTGCGTACGATCTCCTGTAATAATAACCAGGTTATAGATAGCGCTTCTCAACCCGGTTTTCCCGATGGTTATTATTTCCCTGTCATCAGTGATAACTACATTGTCGGTAACAATTACCTGTCCGAGTTCGTCATATAAAATTGCGGAAATATTTTGCCCTTCAGGGTAATTATCGAGAAGGATATAAAACTCGTTTTCATCGCCAATAACGATATATTGGCTATGTCCGTTACCGGAGTTTTGCTGGCAGTCAACATATATCGGGTTGAAATATGTTTCTTTACCGTTGTAGTCTGTCTGTTTCAGGCGATAGTATGCCGCAATACCGTCAGGGTCAAAGAAGTCGTAATCAATAAGGCGGTTGCTATTACCGGCTGCAAGGATGGTTGCAAGGGTTTCCCATGTACTGTTGTCAACGCTTTTTTCGAGTGCAAAGAAGTCGTTATTTGTTTCGGAAACCGTTGTCCAATTGAGCATGATGCCGTTACCTGTACATTTACCGGTGAATGAGAGGAGTTCAACCGGTAAGGGGTACAAGCTTTTGGCGACAACCGTTTTGGAAAAAGCAGTGAACCCTATCTTTTGGGCATAGCCGCTTGCGACGGTTCGTCCTGCAGCATTGGCGGCTGGTATTGTTGTTGTTGCCTCAAAGCTGTTCCACTCGTCATAATCAGTCGAAACGTCATCCCGTTTAAGGATGCCAAACATGTTGTCATCTCCGGGACTTACCAAACCAAGATTAGCAAGGTACAGACGGTACCCGAAATTTCCACCTGGCACGGCATTCGGAATAAATTGCCATTCCGCCGTTTGGAGAACATCCGTATATGGTGTCCCGTCTTCCGTTGCGATGAGCCGTGAATCAATATTATCGCCTGCTTCGGTTATGCTTGCTACCTTTACAACGAGGTATGCAACGCCTGTCATGGCGCTCGAGTAAAGGTCGGCACGGTGGTAATCGAGCGCTGCATTCGATTTTCCAACAGGGAATACATAGTCGGTAGCGTTGGCGGTATATCGCCGCAGATTACCATTAATAAAACAGTTGCTTGTATATCCCGACAATTCGGCATCGGTAGTGCTTCTCAGTATCCAGTAAAATGCTCCGGTAGATACAATGCCATCGGTCAGCGCACATTCATCTTCGATATTAACGTTTTGGCCCATTGTAATGGCATCTCCTGCTGCGCTGTTGTTGATTTCGACTTTTTCAAAATATGTTTCGCGGTTACCTCCGATATTCTGTGTTGCCGTTCCGTTAAACCTGACCCACCCGTCGGAGGCGCCAACTGCTTCGCGGTTAATCAGGACATCGCCTCCGGCAGCATCGTTAGTCCAGTTGCCCCGAATGATAATCTCGCCGTCAAGGTCAACTGAGCCGTCAGCAACACCTGTCGTATTCAGGTAGTTACCTGCGGCTCCGTCAATGGTAAGGTATCCTCCGCTTTGAACTGTTATAAAGCCTCCGTTATTGACAAGTCCCTGGGAAAATGACATGTATGAAACAAAAAGCAGTAATACCGGGATTATTGAAAATACCGGAGTTTGCTTGCTGATTTTTCTTGTTACATCCATTTTATATATTTTATATTTATTTTATAATATCCTTTAAATCCAAATTTAATCCATTAAGAACTGACGATACAATAATGCCGGAGCGTTCATAAGTTCCCGCCAACCTGTATTTTGTATGCTCAAGAATATAAACCTCTATTATAGTTCGGCTTGGCTCACCACAGGTTTTTTTATCCGGAAATACGAGCCAGTATTCTCTTACGCCAAATTTTTCGTAAAGGCTCTTTTTTTCAACCGTGTCTATGAGTAATGTCGTATGCGAAATTATTTCTATTACGAGGTCGGGTGCTCCTTCGATATATTTCTCTTTGATAATATGCAAGCGTTCTTTGGAAATATAAAGGATGTCGGGTTGTATAGTATTATAATCGTCAAAGTGTACATCTGTAGGGGTATCGAAAACTTCACCGCAGTTACTTTCCATTACAAATTTTCTTATAAAAAATTCTATTTTCCCTGAAATACGCTGATGTGTGATGTACGGCGCATCAGGTTCGCAAACCAGGTTACCGTTCCGTAATTGATATACGGAGCCCTCCGGAGTTCGACTGTAATCGTGATATGTCAGTTTTTGTTGCATAGAATATTCAATACTTCAACTTAATTTCAAGGTTCAGTAATTTAGAAAAAAACTTTCCATAACCGATGAAAATTTCAATAAATTTTCCGTTAACATTTTCATAGCCGATAATTTTTTCATCGTCATAGTCAACGAGCCAATATTCTTTTACGCCAAATCTTTCGTAGATTTCCTTTTTTATTTCCTTATCATAAATTTTCGATGAAGGAGATATAATTTCAATAATGATATCCGGTGCGCCGTGAATACCATCACTTTTTATAATAACTTTTCTCTTTGTTGATATATATACTACATCAGGTTGCAATACATTGTTTTTGTCAAAATAAACATCTACCGGGGCACAACATATTTCTCCGACAGGATTTTGTTTGAGATAATTACGTATTTGTGTTACGATATCAACAACTCCTATCTGGTGTCCGTAAGCTGGCGCCGGTTCGCAAACAACCAGCTCGCCGTTAATCAGTTGATGCGGGTCGCCTTCGCCGAGGGACATGTAATCGGTTACGCTGTATTGTTTTTGACTTGCCTTCATAATATATTATTTCATAACAATATTATTGCTTTTTTCAACATTCCTGCTGTTCTATATCCAATCCTTATGATATAAAAGATGCTGCCGAGGAAAATTTCTTTAGCTTTTTGTATTGCTTCGATTGTTGTAATGCCCAAAAACCATTTTCCCGATTTTACCTCAATAGCTGCAATTTCCCCTTTCTCGTTTTTTAACGAATGTAATTTTTTCAATAAGCTATTTTTTGGACTTATAACTTCTTCCTTTTTCATAACAAATTTTCATTTTAAAATTTCATCATTCTGCGTTCCGCCTGTTTCCTGCAATTTATTTATCTTTGGATTTCCCTGTATTTTCAATAATTTATCTTCCCTTTTCTTATTGTTAAATTTTATGTTTCTTTCAGTTTTCAAACTAATTAAATCAGAAACACTGTAAATTTCATTGCTTAACAGATTTAACTTTTTTATTATTATAAAACATTTGACAACCGCCGAGGTTATTATCCTCTATCACATTGCCGAATAAACGATGCCCTCCTCGTGTGCCGGTTTTACTGTTTTAGTAGTGCAATCAGCAATCAGGTCAAAGGTCATCATTATTTGTTAATTTTATTTTTGTCTTTATCTCTCCCATGTTAGTTTATTTATTATTTATTAATTTATTTTGACTATTAATTAGTGTCTGTCCATAATGTATGAGTAATTCAAAAAAAATAATGATTAGTCGCCACAGATTATCAAGAAATTATTTATTATTAATCTGTGAAATCTGTGGCTAATTTTGACTTTATGGACAAACACTAATTATTGGTCAATGAACTAACGAACAATTTCACTTCTTCTTTATCTGGCTATTATTTTTTTCTCCTGATACATTTCTTTTTAATAATAATGAGTTCTCCATTTCTTTCGCTTTTTTAGCCAGTGCCTGAGGACCCAACGGAAATCTCACATCAAAGTTAGACATCATTTCCCTTGTATTCTCATCAACAATATCTTTAATATTGGCTGTTACGGTGTAATAAAACTGCACATTTGATTTTCCACCCTGCAATTCAATTACTTCAAAGCCCTCTGCTGTATCGTTTGTAACATAAACACCATTACAATCGCCTTTTAACTGGACAAACACACGTAACGGGTGTTTGTCATTTACCATAATATTTTTTGAAAATATTGGGTCTAATTTTATATATGCCTTTCCATCAACAAGTTGTCCGGTTCCATAATCCTGAAATAGCGGTTCCGGTGCTTCAGGGCAGAACATAATAACTTTATTATTATTTAAATCAAATACCTGTGTAGATACGAGATAACCAGCATCTCCCAATGCTTTATACATATTTCCTCCGCTCCTGTAATTGTACGAACACTCTCTTGTCGTCACATCAGTCCTGTAACTGGTATATATGCATCCTTCTCCGTTTGCATCTGCTGTTGCATCTCTCTGAACATAAAGTCCGATATCTTGCCCGGTAAAAGCCGCTCCTGAACCGTTCACTAATGTATAACGTGTAGTAGAATTATCACCTATTCCAACAACGCCTGTCCCACTAATATCATTTCCATACCCTACAACACCGCCTCCTGCGGAAGTATTTATTCCATAAACACCATCTCCCGTTGCATCATCAGAATATCCATAAACCCCCTTGCCATTTGCTACACCCGTAACATCTCCCCATACTCCCCAACCACCAGCGCCTGTAGCAAATCCCCCAACACCTGTACCTGTTGTAGCCGACCCCTTTACTCCAAAGGCGTTAATGCCCCCTAATGGAACATCACCAGACACACCTATCCCATCAGCAGCATCTGAGCTACCATAAACTCCCCAGCTTGCGGCTGTTGCATCACCATACCCATATACGCCGACATTCGTACTTGAGAAAGCGCCACCACTTCCGCCAGTAAGGTAAGAACCGACAATATTATTACCAACTCCAACAATTCCTGTTCCTAAAGGGTCTGTATTATCGGCATAAGCACCCATATATGTTGAATTACTAACAGTTGCAACTAATCCATAGTAATCGCCGGTATTTGTGAAAAATCCTCCCGGAGCGCCAGTACTACTAGAAGTACCATAAACACCTGTTCCTGAGTTTCCATTACCAAAAACACCTCTTCCGGTTGATGAAGTAGTAGTTCCAAGAACACCATAAGTTTGTGCAGCCCCAGTAGCAGATCCGCGTATTGTTGCTTCGCCTGCTACTACAGACGCATCGGTAACATCTAACCTCATAGTAGGTGCCATATTTATACCGACATCACCACCCGATAAAATCGTCATTCTTTCTATATTAGTTGTTATGAAATCAATGTCAACAGCATCTGTTGAGCCGAGATTATTAGTCGCATCCGCCTGTCCTGTATTGCCATCTGTCTCCCAATAAGTGTTAGCAGCCCCACCGGCGGCCGACCACGTTAATGCACCTGCACCGTCAGTTTGTAATTGTTGCCCCGCGGTACCATCATCTACAGGTAAAGTAAGCGTATAATTGCCGGTAGAGACCCCGGATTGTACTGTCATAGTATTGGCATTTGTGCTGTTATAAAAAACCATTGAGCCAACACCTGCGGCTGCTCCTCCTAATCCGCCCAAAGGAATTCCAAGCCGCAGTTGGTTTGCCACATGAAGCTTTCCTGCGGGAGCATTCATCCCAATAGCCACATTTCCTGTCCCTAACGTGGTACCAGTGCCAAAACCGCCTGTGGCAAAAATCAAATTGCCAATAGAAAGCTGGTTGCTGGTAGCGGCAGCGGGTGCATCCACATCATAACCGATAATAATATTAGTTGAGCCGGTAGTGATATTATCGCCTGCCTGGTAACCTAAGGCAATATTATTATCTCCGGTTGTTACAACTTGTAAAGACCGGGTTCCAACTGTAGTATTATTATTTGAATTGTCTTGAATACTCGTAAGAGAATTAAATCCTATTGCCGTATTATTAATTGAATTATTATAAGCAGCCGTGCCATTCATTGCTTGTGAACCAACCGCCGTATTACTTAGGTTTTGTCCAGAATTGAACATGGCATGATAACCGACGCCGGTGTTGTTATCATACGCTCCTGCCGCGAGATTTCGCAAAGCCTCACATCCAATGGCCGTATTACTGATACCTGTTGTTGCAGTACCTAATGCATCATAACCTAATGCGGTATTACCTGTGCTTGTTGTCAATGCATCTCCGGCTGTATAGCCCAATAATGTATTATTGTCGCCTGTTGTTATTGCCGCCCCTGCTGAATATCCCACGGCTGTATTTGCTAATCCACCACTTGCATTTACCGCTAATGCATTATAGCCAATTCCTACCAATCCTGTTACATCTGTATTTGCTCCTACTGCATTATAGCCCAATGCTACATTATAGTCGCCGGTTGTTATAGCATCACCTGCCTGATAGCCAATTATTGCATTCCCGTCTGCTGCTGTTGCTGCTCCTCCAAATGCATCATAACCTATCGCTATATTAGATATACCGGTTGTTAACGCATCGGCAGCTCCATATCCCAATATTGTATTATTGTCGCCTGTTGTTATTGCCGCCCCTGCTGAATATCCCACGGCTGTATTTGCTAATCCACCGCTTGCATTTACCGCTAATGCATTATAGCCGATACCTACCAATCCTGAAACATCTGTATTTGTGCCTACTGCATTATAGCCGATTGCAACATTATTTCCGCCGGATGTTATTGCATTGCCGGCAGACCAGCCGATAGCCGTATTAGCTCCTACTGTTGCAGCTACCAATGCTCTATACCCAACTGCTGTTTGCCCTACCGCTGTTGTAGTTGCTCCTAACGCATCAAATCCTAATGCGGTATTACCATCGCCGGTAGTAATAGCATCGCCTGCCGCATATCCGACTGCCGTATTTGCTACTCCTCCAGCCGCATTTACCGCTAAAGCAT
>JACQWN010000378.1 GCA_016209245.1 Bacteroidia bacterium | reverse complement strand
TACTTCGGTGGGATAATAATGTCCATACCTAAATAGTTACTAAAATTTAGAATAAATATAATGAAAAAAAGAAATATTATTATAATATTATGCTTTACATTAATTGCACTCATTGGTTTGATAATCACCCAATTGTTCTGGATTCATAATGCCGTTAATCTTGCCGGGGATCAATTCGACCACAGGGTAACAATAGCAATTAAACAAGCGCTTAACGATTTAGTTGTCTATAATAAAACCACCTGCGATACTGTCAAAAAAGGCATTTCTGTATGCTGTCCACATAGTCTGCCTTCCGAAAAAAAATATATCCGCACGGATATATTAGATTCATTGCTTAAAATACAATTTATTTATCATATGGTTGATACAATTTTTGAATATGCTATCGTGGAGTTCGGTAATAAATCGCCTCTGTATAAAAAAAAGGATGTGATTCGTGATAAAATTCCTGTTACATGCCATTCCGCAGGTTTGTCGTGCATCTGGCAGTCACAAAACTTTTATCTGGAAGTTTATTTTCCCGATAAATATAAATTTATAATAAAAAATATGGGTTTCTGGTTATTAATTTCTATTGGTTTTATTATTATTGTGATATTAAGTTCATTATTTAATGTATTGACAATTTTAAAGCAAAAGAAACTTTCTGATATGAAGAATGATTTCATAAATAATATGACCCATGAATTTAAAACACCAATATCAACTATTTCGATGGCGACCGAAGTTCTTTTGAATACAAACGTCGAAGCCGATTCACCGCGAATAAAAAAATATGCACAAATAATCAATGAAGAAAATCTTCGCCTCAGATCTCAGGTCGAACGTGTTCTTGAGATTGCCGAAATGGAAAAAAGCGACTATATGCTGGAGCTGAAAGAAAAATATGATATTCATGAGCTTATTGAGGAAACAGTAAGAAATATGTGTCTTGACCATTATAATAAAAAACCTCAAATCAAATTCCGGCTAAAAGCCGAAACACATGAACTTTATATTGACCGGCTTCATTTCTGCAATGTAATTAGCAACCTTGTTGATAATGCATGTAAATATTCCGGTGAAAATCCTGAAATTGAAATCGGCTCTGAAAACGCCGGAGATGCCCTTATTATTTCCGTGTCGGATAATGGGATTGGAATGAAGCCGGAAGCCCAGAAGCATATTTTTGATAAATTCTACAGAGTACAGGCAGGAAATATTCAAAATACCAAAGGTTTTGGATTAGGGTTATTTTATGTCAGAAAAATAATCGGGCTTCATGGAGGGGTAATTAAAGTTACAAGCGATTTGAATAAAGGAAGCAGGTTTGATATAATTTTACCGGTTAAATGAAAGAAGATTGTAAGTCTAAAATTTTACTTGCCGAGGATGATGAAAATCTGGGTTATATACTTAAAGATTTTCTTGAAATAAGCGGATATATCATTCATTGGGAAAAAGACGGCAAAAAAGCGTTAGAGGCATTTAGAAAAGGGAAATTTAATTTATGTATATTGGATATTATGATGCCGGTTATGGATGGATTTACATTGGCAAAAGAAATCAGGGCGATTGCTCAAGATATTCCTTTTATCTTTCTTACGGCAAAAGCTATGAAAGAAGACCGTATAAAAGGATTAAAAACCGGTGCAGATGATTATATTACCAAACCGTTCAGCACCGAAGAATTAGTGCTGAGAATCGAAGCTATATTGAGAAGATGCCAGGTAGCATCGGATAAGGACAAGGATACACAAACCCGCTTTGTTATAGGAAAGTATTTATTTAATGTTAAAAATCAATTATTAACATGGCCTGGCAATGAAAAGTATCTCACAAAACGGGAGGCCGATGTGCTTTATGTTTTATGCAGTCATCAGGGAGAATTGGTTAAACGGGAAGCAATATTAAAGCAAATCTGGGGCGATGATGATTATTTTATGGGAAGAAGCATGGATGTATATATTACAAAGCTAAGAAAATACATGAGCGAGGATAAAAGGATTTCGATTAGAAATGTACATGGTTCTGGGTTTATGTTAGAAATACTTGATGCTTGATGCTTGGTTGCATGGGGCTGGGATTTAGGATTTAGGATTTGGGATTTAGGATTTGGAATTTGGTACCTTATCAATAATATGTTGACGATTTTTGGCAAAATATTTTACGAAATACGAATGGTACGAATATACGAATTTGGCTTCCATTCGTAAATTCGTAATGATTCGTATTTTGTAAATAAAACATTTACCTGTTTGATTGTGGTTTTTTCACGTTAGATCAATTTAGAATAATTAGGGTTTGCTGAAAAAGTCAGAAAATGGGCTAAAGCCCATAAGTGCTAACTTAAGAAGCATACTCACCCCCTCGTTCCCCCCACGAGCAGAGAGGGGGATGATACTGACGTATTATAACAAAGATTCGTCAATATTTCAAATAATACGGATGTATCGCCTCTATTCATAGAGAGGGGAAGGGGGTGAGTATGCCGGGTTTGTGATAAAAATTGTTTTGCTATTAAGCATACTTAAGTTAGCACTACATCAAAATGCAAAGAATCTAATACTATTAATGAAAATCCTTTGCATTTTTAATAAACGGTCATTACATAATTTGCTGTATTACAATCAAATAATATTTTTTCAGCAAACCCTAATTAGAAATTAAAAAATATGGAACAAGAAGTTGAAGTACGGATTGATAAATGGCTATGGGCGGTAAGAATTTTCAAAACCCGCAACATGGCAACTCAGGAATGCAGGAAGGGAAGAATTCTTATTAATGGAGTTCAGGTTAAACCGTCAAGAATTATTAAACAAGGTGATATTATAGCAGTAAAACAGGATCCTTTGACAAGAACATATAAAGTAAAAGCATTGTTAAGCAAAAGGGTATCGGCTAAAGTTGCAGTTGAATTTACTGAAGACATTACGCCGCCTGAAGAGCTGCAAAAACTTGAGCTCTGTAAAGCTCAGCATGAACAATTTTTCAGACCACACGGTACAGGAAGACCTACTAAAAAAGAACGCAGGACACTTAATAAATATTTATGCTGAACAAGGGAAAACAATTACAAACGAAACGCATCAGGCATTCTTAACTTTCAGCGATTTGCTGGCATTATTAGCTCAAAAATTTAAAAAATATGAAGAAAATGTAAGTTGAACCATTAAAAGTATAATAATTTATTAATTTTGCGATGTTAAACTAAAAACTTTATAACATAATAAATATCAAATGCTATGGAATACGACGAACTTATTGATTATATTGAAGCATTCAGCATAACGAAGAAGAAGCTGGATTTATCCAATAAGGATATTTCTGAAATACCGCCCGAGATAGAAAAGCTTACACAGATTGAATATCTTGACCTTAGCTATAATCGTCTTGAGCATTTACCTGAAAACTTATTCAAGCTTGTAAATTTGAAAACATTACTGCTGACGCGTAACGAATTAGTCGAATTGCCTCCTGCAATTTGCCTGTTACAATTATTAGAAACGCTTGATATTAGCAATAATAAGCTGGAAACTTTTCCTGCAGAAATCGGGAAATTGGAAAATCTTATTTCTCTTGATGCCAGCTTTAATAAGCTTGCTGAGCTTCCCATGGAATTAACTAATCTTCTTAGTCTTAGAAAGCTGTATCTTGAAGAAAATCCTTTAATTTTTCCACCTGAGAAAGTCATAAAGCGGGGTTTATATGCTACAATGATATTTCTTGCCCACATGAAGAAGAAAAGGGATGCGACAAAGGTATTTATTCAGATTTTTAACATGCCTGATGAAGCAAAAGCTCTTTTTGAACAATATGTCGACAATTTTCAAAATTTAGTAGTCAGTGAGCTTGAATACGGGATAAAATTTGATATTAATTATATTGATAAAAGAATAATTACCACCAAGCGGAAAACCTGAGAAATATAGCATTTTTCATAAGAAGTCTGAAATGATAATGTGATAATTAAAAAGTTGATAAAAACAACTTACAATTAATAATCCATGAAAAAATTACCGATAGGTAAACAGGATTTTGCAAAACTAATCGGCGAAGATTATGTCTATGTAGATAAAACGGAATTTATCTACCGGATGATAAGTTCCGGAAGCGTTTACTTTCTTTCACGCCCCCGCAGGTTCGGCAAGTCTCTCACTGTTACTGCACTAAAGGAAATTTTTTCAGGAAACAAGGAGCTGTTCAAAGAGTTGTGGATCTATGATAAAATTGAATGGAAACCCTATCCGGTACTTTGTTTAGATTTTTCAGAGATTGATTATCAGCAGCAATCGCTATACAATGCATTGGATGAGATGATTTTGGATATCGCAGCGGACTTTGATATCATGCTTAGTAAAAAAACCGTTAAAGCAAAATTTTTCGAGCTTATTAAAGTATTATCAAAAGATACAGGCGTAGTTATTTTGATAGATGAATACGATAAACCTATAATTGATTATATTGATGAGAAATCAAAAGCGGAAAAAAACAGAAAAATATTGAAATATTTTTATTCGGCGCTAAAGGGGGCTGACAAGTACATTCGGTTTTTATTCATCACAGGCGTCTCGAAATTCAGTAAAGTCTCCATTTTTTCCGACCTTAATCATCTGAATGACATTACGATTGATAAAAATTACGCTTGTCTTGCAGGTATAACCGAAGATGAACTGCAGATTTACTTTGACGATTACATGTCAGATGCACAGCAGGAACTGCAGCAATATTGCGGCAATGTTCACGAAGCCATCAGGGATTGGTATAACGGATATAAAAAAAAAAAAAAAAATTTTGTCCCTCGAACTGACCGCCCTGTTATTCCAGACAGGTTATTTAACAATAAAATCGTACAATGTTTTACAGGAAACTTATACGTTAGATTACCCCAATAAAGAAGTACGTAAATCGTTTGAAAATTATTTATTCAGTACGTTTACTGAAAAACATGTAGCCAATAATCGTAAGTTTTTGAATGATATCATTCAGTCGTTAAACAATAATGACATAGAAAAATTCATTCATCTGCTAAAAATTCTCTTTAAGGGCATTACTTACCCCCTTATTGACGACAAAGAAAACTACTATCATAGCATATTTTACTTAGTAATTAAATTACTCGGCTTCGACATTGAAACCGAAGTGCTTACAAGCGACGGAAGAATTGATGCTGTAATAAAAACCGATAACCATATTTATATTGTCGAATTTAAGCTCGGAACTGCCCGGGAAGCCATTGACCAGATTAAGAAAAAACAATACGCCATGAAATATGCAAACGAAAAAAAAGAAATAATCCAGGTCGGTATCGGTTTTGACACAGATAAAAAAAATATCGGGGATTTTATAATTGAAAACCCATAGATATTTAATGAAAATCAAACAATTCGTACTTCAATGGCATAATTAGGGTTTGCTGAAAAACAAATTAAATACATCTATTTTGAAAAATGCCAGACATTTAAAACCCATTCAATGGAATTAAAACGGTTGGTACTAATAAAACTGCTCCTAATATTACTAATAGAATAATCAAAGGAAAGACCCATTTCAACCATTTTTGATATGGAATTCTTGCCATTCCTAATACACCTATCAGAACCCCCGATGTAGGAGTAATCATATTTGTAAATCCGTCGCCAAATTGAAAAGCAAGCACCGTGGCTTGACGTGAAACTCCTATCATATCGGAAAAAGGAGATAGAATCGGCATCATCAGTGCTGCTTTAGCCGATGCAGAAGTAATAATCAGGTTAAATAAAGTAGTGATGCCGTACATAATCTCGACAGAGCCGATTTTACCTATACCCTGCATATTTTTTGACAATCCATACATAATAGTATCCACTATTTTTCCCTCGCTAAGAATTATTATTATGCCTCCTGCCAGCCCAACAACAAGAGCGGCCGAGAGAATATCTTTCGCTCCTTCAAGAAAAAGCTTTGTTATATTATTGGCTGATTTATTCATAGCAATACCTGAAAGAATGCCCATTACAAATAATAATACACCGATTTCCATCACATACCATGTATATCCCATGACACCTATCATTAAAAAGATAATAGTAAAGAGCAGCATACATAATATAAAAAAATGAGCGGATTTTCTTAAACAAATCAGACCGAATATTGCAAATAATATTGTACTGACCGGAATTGCAGGTATAATAATTTTATAATTTCCAATCTTTAATTCATTTTCAGGATAAAAATATGAAAACAGGATGAGTGCTGCCAATGCCAGGCCATAAGATATCCATGCCGTCGCCGGAGTACAGTATTCAACTTTTGTTTCCTCCGAAGCTTTTCTGCTTCGCCAATATTCATCGTCATGAAACATAAGCGATTTTTCCGGTTTTTTATGGATTTTTGAAGCATACCGCAGAATAAAAGCAAATCCTGCAATATTTATTATGAACCAGCAAATTATTCTGTATTCCAGTCCTGAAAAAATCGGTAATCCGGAAATTCCCTGTGCAATTCCTATTGTAAACGGGTTCATTATTGCACCGGCAAAGCCAATATGCGCTGCGACATACACAAGACATACGCCGGTGATTGAATCATATCCCATCGAAATAGCCAATGGAACAAAGATGATGACAAAAGCGATGGTCTCTTCGCTCATACCAAAGACAGCACCAAAAATACTGAAAATAAGCATAATGAGAATCATAACTATATTATTGATACCGAGCTTATTTAAGAGCTTTATTTTCCCAAGGCGATTTGAATAATGCAGAAAGGTAATTATTCCAACATCAATAGATTTAGTGGCATTCATTATCCAAAAAGCACCGCCTATCAATAAAATGAAAATTATTATCTCCGATTGTTTTACAAACCCTTTGAACAATGCAGCAAAAATCTGCCAGGTCTGAGGGGCTTTTTCTACTCTGTGAAATGAGCCGTCAATAATAACTGATTTTACTGAACCGTCGGACAAAATTTTATCTGTCCGCACGAATTCTCCGACGGGGATAAACCATGTAAAAATTGCAGATAAAATTATTAACACAAAGATTATAACATACGTATGTGGTATGCTTCGTCGGAACATAAATTAATTTTTATGTAATATCTACCACCTTTGACCCTTTGTCATATTATACCTGATGCCGGTATATAAAAAATAATAGATGCTTCTTTGCTTGCTCGATTTTAAATCAATCAGAAAATCGGCTCCGATACCAATAGGGATAATAATTTTTTTCGTTTTTTTCTTACCCGGTTTAATCATGAACTCGG
>JACQWN010000141.1:5544-6163 GCA_016209245.1 Bacteroidia bacterium | reverse complement strand
GGTTACCGGTTTTCTCCCGGGGCAGAATATGTGTATAACCCGATGATGACCCTGTTTTATCTCGAAAAAATCATTAATTCCGGAACTATTCCTGAAGATCTAATGGATTCCAATATTCGCGTTGATTATAACCAGATAGCTTTTCTGTTCGGCAACAATTTTAAGAAACGCGATGAAGTTATTGAAACAATTACACGGGATAAAGAACTGGTATTCTCTTCAAAGCTGAATATAAGCTTCGATATGCTCGATTACAAAAACGGTAATTATATTGTAGAAGGGTTATATTACACAGGTGTGCTTACCCGCAGCGACGACAATATGATATTAAAAATACCTAATGTAATTACTTATGAGCGTGCATTAAGCTATTTTGAAAGAATAAAAGATTTTGAGATTGAAAAGAAAGATTTTGGAAAATGGATATATGAGTATATCAGGAAAGGGAATATTGAATATTTATTAGAAGGTTTCTTTTCAGAAGTCATTATGCAATTTCCCGGCGACTTTTTCGCCAACGTGAATGAAAGTTTCTACCACGGGCTGTTTTTCCATCTTTTATATAACAATACTCCTAAAGATTTATATGAAGTGTTACCTGAGTACAATTTGCCAAATG
>JACQWN010000141.1:0-5427 GCA_016209245.1 Bacteroidia bacterium | reverse complement strand
GCATAAAATGAACGACCTGTTCGAGCTCAAACGTGTTCCGAAATCGGCTTCGGACGCAGAATTTTCTACAAAATTTGAAGAATGCAAACAACAACTGAGAGGTTATTTAAAAGGGAAATATAAGAAATGGCGGGGTGTCGCGGTTTGCTTCCGCGGAAATAAAGACTACAAAATTGAGATTTTATAACAATGAAGCTTTCAATAATCATACCTGTTTATAATGAAGAGAATACGTTTGTATCTATTCTTGATAAAATTATCGCTGTAGAGCTTTTAAATAATCTTTCTAAAGAAATTATTATTATAAACGATTGTTCTACTGATAATACAAAGAAAATAGCTGAGCAATATATCGCATGTCATCCTGAATATGATATGCAGCTTCATAATTTTGATAAAAACAACGGGAAAGGGGCGGCAATTCATAAAGGTATAGAGCTGGCTACGGGCGATTATCTTATTATTCAGGATGCCGATCTGGAATATGATCCAAGGGAATATAATTTGTTGCTTAAGCCCGTTCTGGATGACTTTGCTGATATAGTCTATGGTTCCAGATTTATGGGCTCGCATCCCCGCAGAATATTGTTTTTCTGGCATTCGATTGGTAACAGATTTCTTACTTTCCTTTCAAATATGTTTTCAAATCTTAACCTCTCTGATATGGAAACATGCTACAAGCTTTTCAGAACCTATATTATTAAAAAGATTAAATTTCATGAAAAACGTTTTGGCTTTGAACCTGAGGTCACTGCAAAAATTGCTAAAATTAAAGGTATAAGGATTTATGAAGTAGGAATATCATATTATGGCAGAACATTCGACCAGGGGAAAAAAATCAACTGGAAAGACGGATTCCGTGCAATTTACTGCATCTTAAAATATAATCTTTTTGCACTTAAATAGTGTCTGTCCATAATCTATGAGTAATTCAAAAAAAATAAAGATTAGTTGCCACAGATTACACAGATTATCAAGAAATTATTTATTATAAATTTGTGAAATCTGTGGCTAATTTTGACTTTATGGACAGACACTAAATAGTAATATCTTTTTTAATTAATGAGCGAATTCAATTATCCTATAAATAATGCAAAAGTCTATGAAACTCTTGATATAATCAGCTATGCCGATAAATTAAATTACTGGATTTTCAGTGTTATTAAACCTTATTGTAATGGAAATATTCTTGAAATTGGCTGCGGAATAGGCAATATTTCCAATTATTTTATTTCCAATGGTTATAAAATTGCCGTTAGTGATATTTCTGAAAACTACTGCCGGATTTTAAAGGAAAAATATTCCGGCTGTTCCAACCTGCTGGAAGTAATATGTATGGATATTGTACATAAGTCGATCAAGCAGAAGTATCAAAAATATCTCCAAAAATTTGATACTGTTTTTCTCTTAAATATTCTGGAACATGTCGAAGATGATAAATATGCTGTTGCAAACTGCAGACATTTGCTTAAAGATAATGGAATATTAATTATTTTAGTTCCGGCCTACAATTTTCTATATAATAGGTTCGATTATGGATTAGGTCATTACCGCCGTTACTCAAAAAAAATGTTGAACGATATTTTACGGCAAAACGGCATAGCTGTAATTAATTCATTCTATTTTAATGCCGCAGGTATGGCAGGATGGTATATTTCAGGCAATCTTTTGAAAAAAAAAATAATCCCTAAAGGACAAATGCGTTTTTATAATAAACTTGTTCCTGTATTTAAAATCATTGATAAATTAAAATATCAATAATATATAAATAATACATTTCATTTGCCAAAAGTAAAAAATATTCTGATTTTTTTGCTTTTCCCGAATCATTGGTTATATTTGCGTGTTAGTTACTTATTTTGTAAATGGCGATGTATAATGAGCTTCAACATAGCTTAAATAATGAAACCTTCTTAGAGAGGTCTCATTTTTTTAATCGGAATAGTTATCTTATTGATTATCAGCCCCCCCCACGCAATTCGCGGATTTTATCAGCATCGAACGGTTTAATTCACCGGTTCATCAACGAATTTACTTATCTGCATTTTTTGAAAATAATCTTAATTCTACATTTTCTTTTTTACGGCAGAGCTACTTTTGAA
Source organism: Bacteroidia bacterium (assembly GCA_016209245.1). Lineage (GTDB taxonomy): Bacteria > Bacteroidota > Bacteroidia > Bacteroidales > BM523 > JACQWN01. The sequence continues at coordinate 3,325 of JACQWN010000141.1, read as the reverse complement.
TAATTTGTATAGCTTCTCAACTAATTGATTTTCAAACAATGTTGAGATAAGAATTGCATATTAAAATGTTTAACAAATTATTCACTTAAAAATTTAAAGTTATGAGAAAGTTATTTATAATTGTAGGATTATTAATGCTAATATACAGTATAAATATTCCAGCACAGAACAGTGTTGTTCGGCTAAAATCCGATATCGGTCAAGGTTATCTTGTTCTTGATAAAACAAACTATCAGGAAGTTGATCACTGGAAGATTTCAACAATTAAAAGAATATATAATCAGGATGGAACTTCCAATGACCAGCTCATCGAGGAAATAGCCCTTCCTTCCGGCAAGAATTATATAAAAATTCCTAAAGAGCGTAGAATAAACAACAATGGCGTTCGTTATTTTGCTAAAATAGAAGGATTTACAAATGCCAATGCTGAAGTCATAGCAGAAGTTACACAGATTTCAATCGGGAACGGTCCCCCGCTTGAGCTTACATGCCCGGGTTGTGAGCCTTATGCCAATGGCTGTTACTGGAAATGTAACGGTCTGACTTATGCTTGGAAAATTCAGGAATATTACCCGGTAAACGGAGGCAACTCATATTTTGCTGTAGAAAGTGCTTATGATATTGGAGTGGTGTAGATGTAATTGGACCTTTAGATGGTTCAAGCAATTGTTATTATGGCGGTACTAATAATCTTCTTTCAGGTCCTGTTTATGGTATTGCCAAAGATGCAGGCCCTTGGCAAATTTCAGGCGGACAAGTTATAACAGGTGCAAATTTTTCGGGTTCGATAGTATGTGCCTATGACAGAAATCATGCAATTGAATTTATGAATGACTATGCCGATTTTAGCAGGTCGGGAGGATTAGACGATTTTCCACCTCTGGAATGTATGCCCGCTGAAAACGGCTGCTCTTCAGCTGACGATGACCAGTCCGACGAGTCAAACGCATCATGCTCGTCTATAAACATTTTGACTCCAGACGGATCCCCTTTCATAGTTGGTGTTGATGGTGATCTTTGGGATTATATGGAACTGGTTTGGGATTGCCAATTCCCGGGATTTTTTGGCGGGACACCGTTGCCCATAACACCTGGCAATGCAACATGGTGGGACTACGTTGACATGATTATTTTTGTTGACCTGAACGAAAGTAATAGTGAGCAATTTGTCATTAATACTGCTAAATTTTTTAATTCAAATGCCGATGGCAATAATTTTGCAAATAACAATGGAAATGGAAGTATTAACGGAAGTAATAACCAAGGTAATAATGGTGAATGGAAAGGCCCTGAGTTTACTTTAAATAAAAGTTTATATTCAGTCGGTATAGTTTTAAAAAACGGCAAATATATTCCTCACGTTTTTGAAACTGCGGCTGTTGTACAAAATAAAAATGAACTGGCGAACATGCTTGATATCAATGTTTTTCCAAACCCGCTAATAGATAAAAAATTCAACATAAATTTTAAAGCAAAAGCAACGCTGAAAGTTGAATACCGCCTTAAAGGGTTTTATGGAAACGAATTGCACAGACAAACATTTGTAATTCATAAAGATCAGGATATAACCCATGTTATAAACAGGAATAATATTCCAACCGGCTTGTTGTACCATCAGTTCCTTTTTGAAGACGGCTCGCAAAAATCTTTACAAACAATCAAATATTAGTTTTTAACCATACCCAGTTTGCGCTCGTCTTCGGACGAGTACGTTCCTTTCAGCGCACTCGACTAAGTCGGGCGCGAACAGGGTATTAAATTTTTTGATTATGAAAAAATATTTTATACTAATTGTCATTGCTTTATTTACCATTTCTGTAAACGCTCAGATTATAACAATTTCCAACCAGAAAACTTTCGGAGGCTGGCTGAAAGATTACATATCGTCCGTAATAATGCTTGACGACGGTTCGTACATAATTGGTGGCTATTCCTACTCCGGAATTTCCGGTGATAAAACGGTAAGTCAAAGAGGCGTTTGCGATTACTGGGTCGTGCATTTTAATCCCGAGCTTATTCCGCAGTGGCAAAAAGCTTACGGAGGAGACTCAATTGATGGACTGATATCAATGATCCGGACTTCGGACGGGAATATACTTTTAGCAGGTTCTTCCTATTCATCAATCTCAGGCGATAAAACCGCACCTAAAATCGGAAGAGCGGATTACTGGGTGCTGAAAATTGATACAACCGGCAATATTCTCTGGCAAAAAACGTATGGAGGTACCGATATTGATTTCCTACGTGATATAGCTGAATTTGAAGACGGTTCTTTATTGCTAGCAGGTTATTCTATATCCGGTATATCCGGCGATAAAACCGATACAAGCAGGGGCTCTTTTGATTACTGGATTATCAAAACCGACCAGGACGGTACGGTATTATGGGATAAAACTTTAGGAGGTGAAAGTTTTGACGGATGTTTTAATATCAGTATCAGCCAAAATAATGAAATTATTCTTACAGGAAGTTCTGAATCTAATATTTCCGGAGAAAAATCTGAAGATAATTATGGTATTCGAAATATATGGATCATTAAATTAGATATAGACGGTAATATTATTTGGGATAGAACAATCGGTGGCGACTTTTATGAATCCTATGCATATACTGTGTTTGTCAATGATAATTTATTTACGCTTGCAAATTCCCGATCAGATGCTTCCGGTACCAAAACCGAAGATAGTAAAGGAGAAGCGGATTACTGGCTGACAAAATTGGATAATAATGGAAATATACAATGGGATAAAACCATAGGTGGCAGTCTATATGATGAACCGCAATCTATTACTGTTTCAAGCAATGGAGATTTGATTCTTACAGGTACCTCATTATCGAGCATATCCGGAGATAAAACGGAAAATACGAACGGTGCCTTTGATTTCTGGATAGTTTGTGTCGATACAACAGGTAATCTTTTGTGGCAGAAGACAATTGGAGGTTCAGATTATGATATACCTGTAAAAACTATCGAAATTTCTCCGAACAATTTTCTTTTGGTCGGACAGTCCGAATCAGGTATAAGCGGTGATAAAACCGAATATAACAGGGGATATGAAGATTACTGGCTTGTCGAAGTTTCCTTAATAGTAAACGTGCCTGAAAATCAAAATAATGAAATTTTAATTTTAACTTACCCTAACCCTTCATCAAAATATATAAATATTGATATTAGACAGGAATTTTCTGAACAGTTTCAGTTAATAATTACGGATATTTCAGGAAAGACTATCGGCGCTCAAAAACTTGTGTCAGGAAAAAACACGATAGATATTGAAACATTATCATCCGGATTATATACTTTTACTATAGTTAATGCTGAATT
>JACQWN010000367.1 GCA_016209245.1 Bacteroidia bacterium | reverse complement strand
GCACTTTCGACAGTATTATTAAAAAGGACTCTGTAACTACTATAGCTTTTCTTAATTGTGGAAATAAATACAAAGCAGCCAATATATCTTTTCATAAGCTCAGTAAGACGGTGCTGAATAAGACAGGACTTAAGCCGGAGTATTTTACGACTACGGATTTTAATTATGAAAAAATCGTTCTTGCGCAGGAAAAAATATTAAAATATTATGAAAATCATGGTTATCCCTTTGCAAGGGTACGGCTCGACAGTATAAGAATATACGACAATCTGATTTATGCTGATTGTGTTGCAGAACCATTTTCAATTTTCAGATTGGATAGTCTGGATATCACGGGAAAATCCAAAATATCGTTGTATTATTTATATAAATATCTTAATTTAAACCTTGGTGAATTATACTGTGAACAAAAGCTGTCGGGAATTGATAATAAGCTTAAAGAACTTCCATTTATCAAAGAAACAAAACCTTATGAGATTTTGTTTGAACCTGAAAAGTTCAAATTGTATCTTTATCTTGAAAATAAAAAAGCCAATCAATTCTATGGTATTCTTGGTGTTATGCCAAATAAAGAAAATACCGGAAAACTGCTTCTGACGGGTGAATTAAAGTTATTATTATTAAATTCGTTCAACAGGGGTGAAGAAATATCTGTAAAATGGGAGCGACTGGAAACACAGACACAAAAGCTGGATGTTGGAGCCGATTATCCATTTATTTTCCATTCGCCGTTAGGGATTGATATTAATTTCAATATGTACTGGAAAGATACTACTTATTTTACAATAAATACAATCACAGGAATTAAATATATATTACAGGGAACAAATTATGTCAAAGCTTTTGCCGATTATAAAAATTCTTCGCTAATCTCGACAGCCGGGTTTGAAAACCTTACTGTGATTCCGCAATATGCTGATGTATCTTCATTATTATATGGATTTGGCTATTACTTTGAAAAGCTCGATTATAAATATAATCCAAAAACGGGAATTATTTTTCAGTCGGCTGTGAGAGAAAAAAAAAAAAAAGTACGTAAAAATTCCGAAATTCCCGAGAATCTGTATAATAATATTGATATGGTTTCTACCCAAACATCGGCCACACTTAGTCTAAGTACTTTTATCCCATTATTCAGAAAAATGACAGTAATGCTAAAATCTTATTCAGCTCATATATCTAATTCAAATCTTTTTGAAAATGAGCTTTTCAAAATAGGTGGCTTTAATACTTTAAGGGGCTTTGATGAAGAGACGATTTCAGCTTCATCGTTCAGTATTTTAACTCTGGAATACAGGTATTTGTTTGAACAAAATTCCAATGTTTCAATATTCTTTAACGGTTCGTGGTATGAAAAAAAACTGCCGTCGCATTATATAAGCGACATTCCTTATGGTTTTGGCATCGGGTTAAATCTGTTTACAAAAGCAGGTATTTTCTCGATAGGTTACGCTTTGGGAAAACAGTTTGATAATCCTGTTGAAATAAGAGCTGCAAAGATTTATTTTGGGTATTTGAACAGGTTTTAAAATGTTATTAACAACAGAATTTTATCGTATTCTGTCAACCGATTTTACCAATTTTTCATCTTTCCTTATAGCCCGTATAGCAAGAAGGATAAGGATAATTGCAATAGCAGGTAAAATCACCGTATATAAATAATGAACAGTTCCATTTAATTTTGCTGAAACCACTGACGAATAAAAGTAGAGCATTATATCTGTACCGGCTAACAAAATAATATTAATAATACATAGCTTTATTTGGATAATGCGCCTTCTGAATAAAAAAATTGTTATAAGACTGATAAGAGGGATAATGCAAGCAAGTATGGCAAACGGAATTGTGTAAGTGAAAATCCTGTTTGCTTCCTTGTCAATAATACCATAGAAATAAAATTGGAATATTTTATTATCTGCAATTATATTCACTGCCGGAAAAAATAAAAAAAGCCCGGTAATGACAAAAGCAATAAATAAAAAAATTGTTTGGATTCTCTGGAGCATAGTGTTTATGTGTTAGTATATCTTTGAACTTGATTCTTTTAAATCTTTATACCCACTATTGTTACATCATCTGTTTGGTCATTATTTTGTTTCCAATCGGCAAAAGCTTTTTTAAGATTATAATATTGTTCGGTCAAAATAACCATCGGAAAAGAAATAAATAATTGCACCATCGGAAAGAGTAAATGTATTTTCGTAAAATTCAAGTTTTCTTTTTGAAGTAAGCTGGTCGCCTACAGAATAAATACCGCCTTCGATTTTCCTAAGCTCTTCATCAATATATAATAATACTATCTGATTTGCACAGGTTATTTTGAGCTTCCTGCTTTGCAGCTCATAGCAAAATAAGGAAACAGCCATACCATCATCCCTATCGCTTTGTTCATTCTGTTGTAAAGCTCTTTTTACATTTATATCTAATTCTTTCAGAATGGCCGACGGTTGTAAAATTCTCTTGACATTTACAATTTCATTAAGCAGGGAATTACCAATCATTGACATAAATCCGCCGGGAACACCATGTCCGGTACAATCAACAACTGCAAAAAATATAAAATCGTCAGTCAGGGCGTCTGCATCAGTGACGGGGTGACTTGCAGGCATTGTGCCACTAACAACCCCGTGACTACCAGTCACCACGTCACTAACATGAACGGTGGTAGCCCAATAAAAATCTCCGCTGACAATATCTTTAGGCAGGTAAAGAATAAATGAATCTTTGAAATATTTTTTAAGTTTTGATTCCGATGGCAATATCGCCTGCTGAATTTTCTGTGCATAGTTAATACTATCGGTTATCAGAAGATTTTTTTGTTGTATTATTTTATTTTGTTCCCTGATTCCTTGTTCAGCAGCTTTAATCCGGCTGATGTCGGTATCTATTGCAATGAACATTTCTATATTTCCGTGCTTGCCGGGGATAGGAGTAAGTGTTGTCTGCGTCCATATTTTACGTTCACTTTTTGTAATCATTGCCGATTCATAATGTACTGTAATTTTTTCGTTTATACATCTTTTGATTATTTCGATTGTATCAGGATTTTGTGTTGCTGCAAAAAGATTGGTACCAAATTTATTAATTAATTCATCCAGCGTCATTTCATATAAGCGGGTAAAACCTTCATTTATCCATAGAAAATTAGTGCTGTTGTCCATAATCGCCACTGCATTGTCGGTTTCACGGGCGACAATCGAAAGTTTCTCAAGCTCTTCGTTCGCTAATAATAACTGTTCGTTAATTGATTTTATTTCCTCTGCCTGAGTTTGTATTTCCTCATTTTTAACCTGAATTTCAGCATTTTTTCTGGTAAGTAAAATATTCGCCCTCTTTTTCTGAACAAACAGAATGTATAGTAATATTAAAACAAATAATATAAAGACAAACCCCACAACAAAAGAAATAATAGTTATTTTTTGCTTTTTGTTTTCAATTAGTTGCAGCTCTTTTTCTTTGTTTAGCTTTTCAATTTGCAATTGTTTTTTTTCATTCTGATAAATCGCTTCCATCTGAACAATCTGCTCCGATTTTTCTGAGCTGAAAATGGAATCGTCGGCTAATTTTAATAGCTTGTGATATTTTAAGGCATCTTTCAAATTATTAAGCCGGTCATAAGCCGATGTCAAAATCTCGTAACTATTTGCCTGTTCAGGTAAAGCGCCTATATTTTCAGAAATCAGCAAACTTTTTTCAGCATATTTAACAGCGTTTTTATAATCTTTCATTATCAAATATATTTCGCTTAAACTATTATAATTAGCGGCAACTCCCCGTTTATCGCCAATTTCTTCTAATATTTTTAAGGCACTCTGATAATTATCAATAGCTGATGAATATTGTTTTTGTTCTTTAAGAATCCCCCCAATATTACTTAAACAATAAGAAATACCGGCGATATCATTAAGCTCTTCATTTATTTTTAAGGCTCTCTGATGATATGTCAACGCTTTAATATAATCTTTTTGATATTCATAAACAAGACCTATATTTCCAAGACAATTAGAAGCGTTTTTTTTATCTCCTGTTTCCTGAGCTAATTTCAGAGATTTATCATAGTAATCTAAAGCAAGTGCATAATTCTTCTGTTTTTCATAGATTATCCCCATATTATTATAAAGCTGGCATATTCCATCAATATCTTTCAGAGCTTCTTTTATCTTCAGTGCCTTAAGATAGTATTTTAAGGCATCAGGATAATTCCCCTGATAATGAAAAACAATCCCAAAACAAAATATCATATCTGAAAATTCTTCTATAACAATTTTATTACCTGGAAATCGGGATAATTCATTTTGCTTAATTTTTAAAGCTTTACCATAATATTTAAGGGCATTAGAGTAATCGCCCTGCTGCATGTATATAATGCCTAATATTTGTAAACAACTATACATTTCCTCGCCGAGCTTATTATTTTCATAAATTTTCATCGCTTTTAAATAATACCCGGATGCATATTGAAATTTTCCTTGTATTGTATAGAAATAGCCGAATTTTTCAAAAATTTTGGCTTGGAGGAATTTGTAGTTTTTAAATTCTTCAGAAGATGCAGATAATCCGTC
>JACQWN010000366.1 GCA_016209245.1 Bacteroidia bacterium | reverse complement strand
GATTGAAAATTTTCGTTGAATTAACGAAGTTGACCCTTGTTGATGAGCGACAATAAGGCGTGCGGCATCGGTAAAAAGAGGGTCACGCTTTTGCAAGTCGACGTCGAGAGCAGTTTCTTCGCTGTCGGGAACAAACTCAGGTAAAAATGACTGAGTTAAAAAGGGTTGTTGGTTTCCGATATGTTCAGAAATAGTTTCTATTTCGGAAGTATCAATAAAAGCGCACTGCAGTCTGAGTATTTCGCTGCCTTTTAATATCAGCATATCACCGCGGCCGATCAGGTGATTTGCGCCAGGAGTATCAAGAATTGTTCTTGAATCAATCATCGAAACAACTTTAAAAGCTATCCTGACAGGAAAATTGGCTTTTATAGAGCCGGTAATAATATTTGTCGTGGGTCTTTGCGTAGCGATAATCAGATGAATGCCAACTGCCCGTGCCAATTGCGCTAATCTTGTTATTGGAATTTCCGCTTCTTTTCCTGCTGTCATTATTAAATCGCCAAATTCATCAATAATCACGATAATATATGGAAGATAGCGATGATCCTTTTCAGGATTCAAAACCCTTTTAATGAATTTATCGTTGTACTCTTTTATATTCCTTACATTGGCATCTTTAAGCAGGTTATAACGTTTTTCCATCTCTATACAAAGCGAGTTCATCGTATTTACAACTTTTTTTGTATCGGTAACTATGGGTTCTTCTGAATCAGGAAGCATAGCAAGAAAATGCTTCTCGATTTTGGAATATACCGAAAGCTCAACTTTTTTAGGGTCAATCAGAACAAATTTTACTTGCGACGGATGTTTTTTATATAATAACGATGCAAGTATGGCATTGATACATACCGATTTGCCTTGTCCGGTCGCACCGGCAATTAGAAGATGTGGCATTTTAGTCAGGTCAACTGTATAAATTTCGTTAGAAATAGTTTTCCCAAGTCCAAGCGGTAAATCATAGTTGCATTCATGAAATGATTTTGAACCGATAATGGATTTCATCGAAACAATTTCAGGTTTTGGATTAGGAACTTCAATTCCAATTGTTCCTTTTCCGGGCATCGGAGCTATAATTCTGATACCCAAGGCAGAAAGACTTAAAGCAATATCCTCTTCCAGATTTCTTATTTTTGATATTCTGACTCCGGGAGCAGGAACTATTTCATACAATGTCACGGTAGGGCCTATAGTAGCATGTATTCTTGCAATATCAATTTTATAATTATTAAGGGTTTCCACTATTCTTTTTTTATCTTCGGCAAGCACCTTTTCCAATTCTTCCTGACCAATCTTTTCACTCGCAGCCCGATGGTCCAATAGCATATCTAAAGAAGGAAATATATAATTTGCCAGCTCAAGTGTCGGATCATAATCGCCTTGTTCAACAGATACAGGTTCAGGGTTATAATCTTCCGGCTCATTTCCTCTTTTGTCATCAATAATAAATTCAGGTTCGGTTTCTTTGGATTTTTCAACTATTTCGGATGTATTTATTGAATCAAATTCGATAGTGGTGCTTTTATTTTCAATAGTGTCCGAACTAATATTTTGACTTAAAGTTTCAGGATCGGTTTTTTTACCTGTTTCCTGTGAAATATCCAAAGGTTGATCTGTTTTGGTGTTTTTCTCTGTGATTTTTGAAAATAAAATAACTGTAGCATTTTTAATCCGGACAAAAGCTTTATCGAATGAAAAAATAATGAATGCAAATAATGTAATAATTAAAAGAAAAGCAGTGCCGATTTGTCCTAATAATGAGTTAAGCCACCTGCAAGCAAAATAACCATGAGAGCCACCCAAAATAAACCAGGAATCCCCGAATATAAAGGCAAGAGCAATTGATAACCAGATGGAAATAATAATCGTGAATTTAACGGATTTTCGTAATGGTAATAATCTGAATTTCAGCAATCTGAAACCAATAATCACCATTAAAAAAATAACTGAAAACGAAGACAGACCAAACCAGTCGTGAATAAATTTATTAGCTAATATCGCTCCGTATTTTCCCGACCAATTTTCTACAGAGATACCGGTATTAATAAAATATTCCGAAGCGATTTTATCAAGAATGCTTTGGTCGCTTTTCCATGTGAAAAGATAAGAAATAAATGCAATTGTAAGATAGACAGCAAAAACTAAAAGGACAAAGCCGATAAAATACCAAAATTTTTCGTTCAGTACGAATTGTTTAATTCTGGAAATTGTCGTTTCATTTTTTTTCCCATTATTACTATCGCTGTTAGTTTTACGTTTTTGTGCCATTTATTAATCAAGAATTGGAATTTTTGTAATGTAAATAAAAAGAACGTAATCCCGAAATTTCGGGACTACGTTCCCCGCCATTGTTTTTTTCTTGTTCTACGCGTTCCTTTTCTTGTTCTACGCGTTCCTTTTCTTGTTCTACGCGTTCATATTTTTGTTTTACTTGTATGTTCTCTTGTTTTACTTGTATGTTCTCTTCTGTTAATTCTTCTATCTCTCTGTCCATATCCTCCAATTCGTCTAAAATCCCGTCTTCAAGCTCCATTTTCTTTTTTATATCCGGGTTTGATATTGCCTTTTGTAAGCGCCTGATAATTGGACGGTATTTTTCAGGAAAATTTTCTTCTTTAACATTCAGGATATGAAAATCTTTTTCTTTATTACTTTGGTCAAATATGCTTAATAATATTTCTAATTCATTTCTGCGCTTTTGTGTCAATTCGGGTATTTGTATTACGTAACTATCGTGTGTTAAACTTTCTATAAATACCTCTTTGTTTTTAATTTCCTCACCTGTAATTAAATCCGTATATGTCCTGCCTATTTTGATTACTCCTGCCTTGGTATTATCCAAATGATGTCCAATGAAGTAAATGCTTATTATCGGTATTCCTGATTTCCTTATTCGTTTTCCCTGTTTTACTTTTTGGATATTTTCTTTATTTAAGTATTGTTCGCCCAAATAACTACGAAATCGTATTATGTCTTTTGGATATTTCGCCTTTTGTATTTCAATAATCACTATTTGCTCACCATGGTCTGTTTTTATCTTTGCTGAAAAATCAAGATGATATACTGTAAGCGAGCCCTTTAACTTTCTGTTTTTTTGTGATTTTTCTCTCTTCTTTTCAACTTCGGAAACACATTCCTGGGGGCGAAATTCTAATTCTTCTATTTCTTGTCCAATTATAGAAGATATCATTATTTTAGCTATTTTATTGACCCCCATCAAATATTTGAATACTACATCATATATTGGATTGGCTATCTGCATTTCTTTCAATTTTTATTTACCCCGTTGGATATTGTTATAACTTTTGCTTCCCCTCATTGGTCAACGGGATTATCCAACGGGGTGAATGCAAATATAATTCTTTTCTTTCGATGTCAAATACTTTTTTTGTTTCTTCGTCTTTATAAAAATGGCGTAACGATATGGTATAAAAGAGGATTTTATATGGATTTGTCGATAAGCTTATTCGCTAAATAAATTTTTTAATTCTTCCCTGGTCATTTCTTTGTAACCCGGTGGAATATTGAATATACTATCTTTTAATTTTCCCTTTTTGACTTCTGTAGCGGTATATATCATTTTAAAACCTTCAACTTCTATTGTATATTCCATTAAAACGCCTTTAATATCCTTGAATAATCCATTATCCCAGTTTGGTTCAATAATTGAAATTTCATCGGTATACCATACTTCAAGAGTAATTTCCTCCAAAGAGATCATCGCTTTTTTACAATTATATCCGATAATGTTTTTTTTCTCTTCCGTTTCTTTTACTGTAGCTTGTATTGTATCCTCTTCGGTTTTAGTAAAATCTTCTTTTTTTGATTTAAGAGCGATTTTATTTCCCAT
>JACQWN010000365.1 GCA_016209245.1 Bacteroidia bacterium | reverse complement strand
TAATATTCAGAATAAAAATCCTAAATTTGCAAAAAAACATTTATGAAAATAATCAATCCACTTTACGATCCAGCTTTTAAATACTTGATGGAAAACGAAACCATAGCGAAAAAAGAATAATATCTCCGAATGATATATATACTTAAGCTTATACGGTTTATTGTTACAGGAATAATAATGCTGTTTTATCTACAATCTGCAGCTCAGCATGATATTATTTCCGGGAAGCCTTACGTATCGTATTTCAGCCCGATGGAATACAAGGCACATCCGCAGAACTGGGCAATTGTGCAGGATACAAATGGTATAATTTATTTTGCTAATAATCAATTTATTCTTCAGTATGATGGCGCCGGTTGGAGAATTATTCCCGGACAATTCGCTTCATCAATCAGAACCCTTGCAATTAACAATAAAGGTGAAATTTATGTCGGTGCTAATAATACTTTCGGTGTTCTGAAAGTTGATTCCATAGGAAATTTGCATTTTGTTTCTTTAATGAATAAAATTTCCGGAAATGTTTCTGAAATAGGAGAGATAAGAAGGATATTACCAGATGGAAATGATATATGGCTCGTAGGCACAAAAAAGCTGGTTTGTCTGAGCGATAAGATTGTCAGGATGTGGAATCCCGAGACTTCGTTTTTATATGGATTTTTTGTTTATGATAATTTATTTGTATGGCAGGAAGGCAGGGGCATAATGCAAATCAGCGGCAATTCTTTGAAAATATTGCCCGGGAGCGAAATTTTTTCAGATAAAGTTGTACATTTTATGCTTCCTTTTAAGGATAGTTCCATTCTGGTCGGAACCAGAAATAATGGTTTATATCTTATCCGGAATTTTTCAAAAGCTCAAGATACACAGGAAAATTTCATTATCTCGCAATATAATACTCCTTTCGATGATTATTTATTTGAGTATCATTTATATCATGGTATAAGACTTTCAACCGGCGATTATGCGCTTGCAACCGATTATGGTGGTGTAATTATTCTTACAGGCGACGGACAATTAAAGGAAGTGATTAACAGAAAAACCGGCTTAGGTAATGAAACAGTAAATTATGTTTATGAAGATAAGGACAAAAACCTTTGGATAGCGCTGAATATCGGAATTGCAGTTGTTTCATTAAATGCTCAAATCAGGCATTATGGCGAGGAGGCTGGACTTAACGATATTGTTACCTCCGTTATACAGTACAAACAAAATCTTTATGTCGGCACTATGCAGGGTATCTTCCGTCTTGAAGAATATGGAACATTGAATTTGAACAAAGAACCTGCTTATAAATTTCAGAAAATCGAGGGATTAAATAATACTTGTATGGATATCAAAGAGATAAATGGAGAATTATATGTAGCGACTTCCGAAGGTATTATGAAAATTTCTGAAAATAGAAATAAACTGATTTTTTCAAATAAAACTGGAATTACTATTCATAAGTATATTAACAATAATTCATTTATTTTTATCGGCGTCTTTGATGGTTTGCTATTATTTAAAACAGAAGGCAGCGAACTATCATTTATCGGTAAAATAAATGGAATAACTACCGATATACGGAACATTGAAGAAGATAGCTATGGAAATCTATGGCTTGCCGACCAGATGAAAGGACTGTTTCATTTATCGTATGGTAATGAATCGCCAGGTCTTTCTCCTGTTATAACCAAAATAGACTCCACACAAGGAATCCCTGAATTTATTAATGTTGTTGTTTTTAGAATAGAGGAAAAAATTCTGATTAATGTTGATTCAGGACTATACTCTTATAATGTCAACTCTCCCGACCCTTATAATATTTATTTTTTCAAGGAAACATCGTTTCCTCTAAAACAGAATCCTGAAGATGTTGATAATATCAACTATTCACGAATATTACAGTTATCTGATGGCAATATTTGGGCAATTGCAGCGACAAAGATATTTTTATTAAAAAAAGAAAACGAAACTTATACCATCTGGGACATCCCGTTTAGATTCATTCCAACATCATCTTTTTTTTGTATGGATTATGATAAGATTAACCATAAATTATGGTTTGGTGGTTCAAATGGGCTTTATTGCTATTATACATCAGATTCGAGAGATTATAAGGGCAGCTTTCACACATTAATCCGCAGAGTATATACGAGAAATGATTCCGTTATATTCAACGGTTCGTCGGTTGAAATGGATATACCGTTAATTGAATACAACGATAATCACTTAATCTTTGAATTTGCATTACCATGGTTCGAAGCAGAAAAAGAGACAGAATATTCTTTCATCCTCGAGGGCTTCATGAAGGAATGGTCGGAATGGAAAAAAGAACCAAAAGCTGAATTTACAAATATTCCCGATGGAAGATATATTTTCAGAGCTAAAGCCAGGAACGTATATAAATATGAAAGCCAAGAAGCTACATTCGAATTCAAAATTTTAAAACCTTGGTATAAATCTCTTTGGGCGATTATTTTGTTTTCAATAATTTTTCTTTTAATAATTTATTTGATAATAATTTTATATTCAAAGCGACTGAAAAGAACTAATATAAAGCTTGAGAAAATAGTCGCAGAGCGTACAAACCAGATATCCTTCCAAAAGATGGAGCTTCAAACAAAACAGGAAGAGCTTGAAATAATTAATTCCGAACTGCAGAAATTCACTATTGTTGCAAGGGAAACTAATAATGCTGTAATGATTATGGATACCAACGGGTATTTTGAGTGGGTGAACGAGGGTTTTACCAGATTATATGGTTACACTTTATTACAGTTGATAACGGAAAAATCCACTAATATTTTCGATTATAGCATGACGCCAAATGTCAGGGATATTCTGAATGAATGCATATCTGAAAAAAAATCGATGATTTACGAATCGGTAATTATTACACGCTCGGGAGAAAAAAAATGGACGCAAACAACACTTACCCCTATTCTCGATAATAACGGTAATGTTTTTAAAATCGTTGCTATTGATTCCGATATAAATAAAATAAAGCAGGCGGAAGAAGAAATACTTCTTCAACATGAAGAAATCGTTGCACAAAGAGATCAGCTCAAAGTAATAAACAAAGAGCTTGAAAAACTTTCAATCGTTGCCAGGGAAACAGGGAATGCCGTAATTATTATGGATGCCGAGGGTAATTTTGAGTGGCTCAACGAAAGTCTTACTCGGCTTTACGGATACACTCTTGAACAATTTATTGAAAAAAAGGGAAGAAATATTGTTGATTGCAGTTCTAGTCCTGATATTAAAAATATTTTAAAAAAATGTATTGTTACTAAAAAGACAGTTACATATGAATCATTAACAAATACAGCCACTGGAAGAACTTTCTGGACGCATACTACAATTACTCCTATCCTCGATGAAGAAGGAAATATTACTCGGCTGGTTGCAATTGATACCGATATTTCTAAAATTAAACAGGCGGAGCTGGAAATAATAAAACAAAAAGAACAAATTCAGGCGCAAAGCGACTTGCTTGTACAAACAAATAAAGAATTAGAAAAAAATAATCAATATATTACCGACAGCATTCGATATGCAAAGCGCATTCAGGAAGCAATTCTTTCTTCTGAAGAACAAATCAGGCAATATCTGCCCGATATGTTTGTTTTTCAAAAACCTAAAGATATTGTGTCAGGCGATTTTTATTGGGCAACCACTGTTTTTAGTCATGTTAGTGACGGGGTGACTGGTAGTCACGGGGTTGTTAGTGGTACAATGCCTGCAAGTCACCCCATCACTAATGCAGAAAGTCGCACCCTGACTAGTGCAACTCAAAGTAGTCACCACGCCACTAAACTGGTCATCGCCGTCGCCGACTGTACCGGTCATGGCGTTCCGGGCGCCTTTATGTCGCTTATCGGAAATAACATCCTTAATGAAATAGTGAAGGAAAGGGGTATTACAACCCCTTCCGGTATCATTGACCGGTTAAATACCAAATTATCCGGTATCCTTAAACAAGGAGAAAAATCTTTACCTATTCAGGATGATGGAATGGATATCTCAATTTGTACTATTGATATTGAGAAGCGACAGTTGCAGATTGCCTGCGCCAATCAGTCGGTTCTTATTATTCAAAAAGGAACCCCTCAAATTATTAAAGGCGAAATGACTTCTATCGGTGGAATTTTTACAAAAATTACAGGGGAAGCTCATTTTAAAAATCATAAGATAAATATTGAACAAAGCACTATGTTGTATTTATTTACCGACGGCTTCAGGGATCAATTCGGAGGGCAGGAAAACAAAAAATTTTCCGATACACAGTTTTTCGAGCTGATTCTCGGAATATATAATACAAGCATGCATGAACAATATAAAAAGCTTGAAAAGGCATTTGAAATATGGAAAGCAGATAAGAAACAAACCGACGATATTCTTGTCGTGGGATTAAAGCTCAATATGAACAACTTGGGATAAGCAAGAGATGACATCTATTCCTGAAAAACCGATTTAAGAATATTAAACGATTTTATTTCCTGAACTCCCAGATGGAGCTTGTAATAATCAATAATTTTTTCCAATAAATTATTTTTGATTTGTTGTTTCATCTCCAGCTTTATAAGCTCATTATTTGCACTCTGAATTAAACGGTCGAATAAATACGCTGTTTCATGTTCTAAAAAATAAGGACTTAATGCAGGGTGTTTAATGAAGCAGCCGCCAAGCATATCAAAAAGCGGAGTATTCTCAGTGTATTGCCCCAAAGGAAAAAATCCTAAATATTTTGTCAGAGCTATTAAGAATTTCAAATGGAAATAGCCGGTTCCTGTTTTAATTTTATCAAACAAGAGAATCGAATCATACAGAAATTGAAAAAGTGCGGGTGAAGCTTCTTCTTCTTTTAATACCTTGTACAGAATTTCTGAAAGAAAAAGAGCTATTGAGCTTTTCCGGATATCATACGGAATGCTTGTAAAAACAGGGTAATTTCTGACCTCTTTTACATTTTGAAGCTCCTTTTTTTGATTGTGAAAAACTTCCATTTCAAGAAGAAACAATGGTTGAAACAGACTTACCCCGCAACTTGCTTTTTTTCTTCTTGCACCTTTAATAATATATGACTGCCGTCCAAATTCAGAAGTATATAAGTATGCTATTATGCTTGTCTCTGAGTATTTAATATGATGAAGTACTATGCCCTGAGTTTTGAATAACATTGTAATTATTATTGGTTGAGTTTCAAATGAAACAGGGACGATTTTTAAAGCTTAAAAATCTCTTTATTAATCATTTTACCTGTTGATAACTTTTTAAATTTTTTGTATCTTT
>JACQWN010000364.1 GCA_016209245.1 Bacteroidia bacterium | reverse complement strand
AACGAAAAATTTGAAGCACAGTTTAAAGCGATGAACGAAAAATTCGAAACACAGTTTAAAGCGATGAACGAAAAATTTGAACTTCAGTTTGAAGCGCAGAACGAAAAATTCAGCACGTTATTTACCTTAATCTATATAGTACTTGGCAGTGTTATAACCCTGATGGGTTTTGTTTTATGGGATAGACGTTCAACATTAAAACCCATTGAATGTCAAAAGTAAAGATATTTAAGGATTGGAAATTAATTTACAGGAAGTATTTAAAGCTTATGGTATTATTTATAATGAAACTTACAAGATATTAATTCGATTAAATCTTTTTCAACTTTATAAACTAAACGGTGTTCATCTGTTATTCTGCGAGACCAAAATCCGGCATAGTCATACTTTAAGGCTTCAGGCTTACCTGTTCCTTCAAAGGGTGTTTTAGCGGTTTCTTTAATAATTTTTTTCAGTTTATTAAAGACCTGTTTATTTTCGGTTTGCCATTCATTATACTGTTCAAAGGCAATGGGTGTAAACAGGATTTTTCTCATAAATTTTCGGGTTTTACTTCAATCAATTCACCGTTTTTCGCTTGTCGTATGGATTTTTCGAGCATTGCTTTATTGGCGGGATTTGACATTAAATAAGCCGTAGTGTCTAATTCTTCCTCTACGGTAATAATAATGGGTTTAGTTTTAAAAGCCGCTTTAATTGCTTCTAAAATTTCTATCGTTGCTTCCTGTGCTGACGATAAATGATATGTTGTATACATATAAAAATAATTAAAAAGTTATTACTTTGGAAAGAGCTGTTTTCATTCTTTGTTTATTAATTAAATCATCTAACATAATAAATAAACCATCCTTATCTTGTAATTTCTCATAAATTATGGCAAATATATTAAATTTTCAGATTACAACAAAATATTCTATATTTGCAATTTTAAAATATATCAGATGAAAAAATTTACATTAGCGATATCATTTATGCTTATCACTTTTTTTGGAAAAGCCGAGTTTAAAGAAATTCCCTTTACGCTTGATGACCGTGACCGGATAATACGCCTTGAGCAAAAAGTTGAGGCACTGAACGAAAAAATTGAAGCGCTGAACGAAAAAAATGAACTGCAGTTTAAAGCGCTGAACGATAGAATTGACGCACAAAACGAAAAATTTGACGCACAAAACGAAAAATTTGACGCACAAAACGAAAAATTCAGCACGTTATTTACTTTAATATATATAATACTTGGCAGTATTATAACTCTGATGGGTTTTGTATTATGGGACAGACGTTCTACATTAAAACCCATTGAACGTCAAGCCAAAGAAATTGAAGCCGAGCATTATAAAATTATACGGGTACTAAAGGATATGGCAAAAAATGATTTAACGCTTGCCGAGTTGCTAAAGGCAAACAGGATTTTATAACTATACAAAACCAAATTCTGAGACGATATACAGGCATTATCTAATCACCGTCACCGACCCCGCCTCCTGGTGAACCACCCCGCTTAAATCCTTATAAATAACCAACCATGAATAAGTTCCGTTTTGCACGATTCGCATTCCATCCTTAGTTTTGCCGTCCCAGCCCTCGCTTTCATTATTTACCAGTCCGAAAGATTTTGTTTCAAACACTTTTTCGCCCCACCGGTTGTAAATGAGCAATATAAAACTATCAGCGTCTATCCCGATTCCTTTTATTGAGAATATATCGTTCATGTCATTATTATCCGGTGTAAAAGCGGTCGGTGCATAGAGAGTATTTTCATCATTAATAACAACGGTAAGCGAGATAGAATCCCTGCATCCTTTGCGGGTTTCGGTTATCAGGAGAACATCATAAGTTCCCGGAGCTGTAAATTTATGCTCGAAATCCGAACCGCCGGTTACTATTGTTGTATCACCATCGCCGTATATGCAATAATCAACAAAATCGCCTGATGATAAATTATCAAAATGTACTACAGGGTCAAGAATGCTCGTTGATGTGGGACTGGCATAAATACTTGCTTCCGGTTCAGGATAAACAGATATTATATCATTAAAACCTAATGAATTGTTGCAGCCGTATTCAGATGTAACGGTCAAATAAACATCATAAATTCCGTTATTCAGATATGTGTGTGCAGGATTTTGTGTTGTTGACACAGCACCATCGCCAAAGCTCCACAAATATGTATAGCCGGTATTTCCCGATGCTTCATGGAAATGAATGAGCAACGGTTCACAACCCTTAATAATATCGGCGCCGAATCCGATTTTTGGCAGGGGATGAACCGTTATATCAACAAAATCCGCTACAGGATTATTTACAGCACAAAGCTCCGACGAGGTCAATATACATGTAATCCTTACACTGTCGCTTAATGATGAGGTCGTAAATACAGGGCTGTTTGTTCCTGCATTCAAATCATTGAGCTTCCATTGATAAACCGGATTCGTTCCGGGGTATAATGAAGAGGCGGTAAAAGTTACCTCGGTGCCATAGCAGATCGATTCCGACGGACTTACATAAATATCGAGATTAACTGTAACAAGAGAATTGACAGTAATTGTAACCATACCGGTTGCCGTACATCCGTTTTGGTTGGATACTGTTACTGTGTAAGTAGTGGTAACATCGGGCGCTGCTGTAGGATTTGCGATATTTGTTGAAGAAAGTCCGGCAGAAGGCGACCAGCTATAACCGATACCGCCTGAAGCATATAATTGTACGCTTTCGCCCTGACATATTTCCATGTTGTCGCATACATATACTACCGGTAACGAGAATATTGTAATATTTACATCATCGGTGGCAGAGCAACCATATTGAGTCGTTACTGTGACAAAGTATGTTATTGAATTTTGCGGAGAAACTAAAATAGTTGCGCCTGCCTGTGAGTTGCTCCATACATAGTTATTGCCTCCTGAAGCGGTCAGTGTGACAACCGAACCACGGCAAACCGACTGGTCTTGTCCGGCATCCGCCTGAGGTAATGGATTTACAGTAACAGTAACGCTTGTTGATGCAGTGCAACTGTCAGGCGATACAACAGTAACAAAATATGTGGAGGTTACCAAAGGGGCTACTATAATGCTTTGTGTGGTTTCACCCGTATTCCATATATATGATGCACCTGAAGATACATTTAGCACGGCCGATTCGCCCTGGCAGACTGATGTCGGTGAACTGGTCGCTGTAATTCCAGGATAAACTGTTATTTGTATGTTTGCAATATCTGAACAATTACCATTGGAAACAGTCACATAATAAGTTGTAGTTGATGTTGGAGTCACTGTAATTGTCTGCGTTGCCGGTCCTGTACTCCATATATACGTTATCCCGCCATAAGCGGACAGGGTTGTCGGTTCATTCTGACATACTGCTGAAAGCGAAGCGGTTATTGAAGCATTAACCGCAGGATTTACAATAACTATTACTGTATCAACATCGGTGCATGTATTATTATCTGTTACTGTAACATAATAAACAGTTGTTCCTGCAGGAGATACAGTAATAGTGCCGGTTACCGATTGCGTACTCCAGTAATATGAAGTTCCGCCTGTTGCAGTTAATGTAGCGGTTTCATTTTCGCATATAGTTTGATTGGCTCCGGCATTGGCTGTTGGCAATGGATTGACAGTGACTGTGACATTATCAACAGCGGAACAGCCCGAAGAGCTGACCGTCACATAATAAATTGCAGTTACAGCCGGGCTGACAGTTAAAGTATTGCTTGTTTCTCCTGTGCTCCATAAGTAAGCGCTGCCTCCGGAAGCAATCAGGGTTACATTTTCTCCCAGGCATATTTCCTGGTCGGCACCTGCATTTGCTTGAGGCAAAGGCGTTACAGTAACTACAACATCATCAACCGCAGAACAGCCCGATTCAGTAACCGTCACAAAATAGGTTGTCGTTATTGCCGGACTGACAGTTATTGCATTGGTTGTAGCGCTAGTGCTCCATAGATAAGCGCTTCCGCCTGTTGCCGTTAATGTTGCACCAGAACCATAACAAATCGTTTGGTCATTTCCCGCATCAGCGTCCGGTATTGCTCCAACAGTTACTACTACGGAAGTTGAACCTGTACAGCCCGCATCGGTAACAGTTACAGAATAAGTTGTTGTTGATGGCGGAGAGACAGTAATTGATTGTGTCGTTTCACTAGTGCTCCATAAATAAGAGCTTCCGCTTGAAACAGAAAGCGTTGCGCTCTCACCCGCACAAATTACCGGTGGAGTTATTACAACAATAATACTATCAGTCACATCAATCTGTATTTGTGCTATATCTGAACAACCGAAATTATCAGAAACTGTTACGGAATATATCGTAGTTGAAGGCGGTGCAACTGTAATTATCTGTGTCGTTTCGCCGATATTCCAAATATAAGATGTGCCACCAATTGCTTGAAGTTGTGTAGAATCGCCGGCACAAACCGTTGATTGTGTTACATTAATTGAAGCGACTATCTCCGCAGCGACATTTACAATAACACTATCGCTTGCCGAGCAACCATATATGGTGGTTACTGTTACAATATATGTTGTAGTGCTTAAC
This sequence comes from Bacteroidia bacterium, assembly GCA_016209245.1. Taxonomy (GTDB): domain Bacteria; phylum Bacteroidota; class Bacteroidia; order Bacteroidales; family BM523; genus JACQWN01. Next base: position 2,698 of record JACQWN010000364.1, on the reverse strand, counting down.
GGTGAAATTGTAATACTTTGATTAATAGAACCCGTATTCCATATATACGAAGCGCCGCCTGTCGCCGTCAAAACAGCAGACGAACCATAGCATATTGTTTGATCGGGACCGGCATTTGCAGCAGGCAGGGAATTAACAGTTACAATAACTTGATCTGTTCCCGTACAACCATTGGAATCAGTTACAGTCACCGCATACACACCCGATGATGTAATATTTATTGCTTGATTTGTAGAACTATTGCTCCATATATATGAAGCAAAACTTGCACCTGCATCTAAAATTACCGTCTCATCTTCACATATTGCTATATCAGGTCCAAGATTAAGTACAATAGTTGAAGAACCATCAAGAAGTGTAATAGAAGATGTGGCAGTACAGCCATTGGCGTCTTCAACAACAACAAAATATGTTCCTGCCGTTAAACCGTTAAAAGTATTGCTTGATTGATAAGTGCTTCCATTATTATTACTATATTGGTATGCAGGGGTTCCTCCTGTAACATTCACTGTAAAACTTCCATCCGAATTACCACAGGTTGGATTTATTACAGGAGCAATAGAAGTTATTGACGGGCTGTTTTGTCCTGATAAAACTATAGTTGTATCTTTAATACAGGCTCCATCATTAACCGTAACAGAATAAGAACCGGCGCTGATGCTTGAAATTGTCGCACCTGTTCCTGCATTCGGAGACCATATATAAGTATATGTTCCTGAGCCACCTGTAACCGTCAGTGTAATAGAGCCATCCGACTGACCGCATGAAGGTGTAACAGTTGTAACAGAAAAATTCAGAACTGAAGGAATGTTGCAATTTGCACTGCCGCCGTTACAATTACCAACTGTTGAATCGTTTATTGATGGGGTAATATCCCTCTGCCATGCTCCCCCATCAGGTATCCTGCTGTAAGTTTTATTCATATTATTATTTTCTCCCACATAAGTTATTGCACCGGGGTATGTTTGATATATTTGTTTAGCCGAAAGTAATGTAAAAGATTGGTTACATGAAGTTGACGGCAAACAGGGAGCATCGTCGTACCATCCCTCCGTAAGTATATTACCGGGCTGGTTAGCGCTGCTTGTCCAGTATATAGCATCATCCGGATTTCCACTATTATCATATAATGCAACCCATCCGTCAATATTATCCAGAACAAATTTATTACACGTAAAAGGGCAACATATATTAGTTGATATAATATCATTAGTATGAATATTCCGTGCCGATGACCAAATGACTGTATGGAGCAATTACCGTACCTTGGGGAATTACAATTGTCCCGCCGTTTGTAACAATTCCTTCATCAATTTTTACACCTAAAATATAACAACTTATATCTATAGGATTACAAGGGTCGGTGTTATAAAGCTCGACATATTCACGTCCGGTCATTACCATGCCTTGCGGATTTGAGGGATAATGCATTACCTCATTGATAACTACTTGCGAAAAAAGGTTATAACAATTAAATGCCATTAAAAAATTGGCTGATACGATTATTTTTGGAAATAGCCGCGATGAATGGATATTGTTAATTAAGTTCATAATAGTAGTTTTATAGTCTACACTGAAGACGAAATAATAAATAAAAAGTTTGATACAGGAAATGCCGAAGACGAAGATATATGGTCAACTTGCTTATTATCTCTGATATAGAGATGTTCTGCTTTATAAAGCAGAACGAATTCATATTGGTTCCCGTCTTCAGATTAGTACATTCTTATAATTTCCAATAATTTTAGTTTAATTTGTATAATATTTAATTATAATCATTATGCTTCTTAATGAATACGAAAAACCGACAAAAAAACATTTTAAAATTCTCCTGCTGACTTGGAGCGGATGGGTTTTTGATTTCTATGATCTGATTCTCTTTACCTTTCTGCTTATTCCTATTGGAAAAGAATTAAATCTGAATAATCTGATGCTTTCGTATGTGCTCGGAGCATCGCTGGCGGCGACTGCATTTGGGGGAATAATTTTTGGCTGGCTTTCCGACAGATTCGGCCGGAAAATTGTGCTTCAATGGACAATACTTACTTACAGCATCGGGACATTCCTATGTGGTTTATCTACGAATTTTACCGTATTGCTTATTTTCAGAATTATCACCGGACTTGGTGTGGGCGGGGAATGGGCAACCGGACAAACATACATCGGAGAAACATTTCCTGCAAAAATACGCGGCCGATATGGAGCTTATATGCAAACCGGCGCACCTGTAGGCATTATTATCGCTTCTATAATCGGTGGATTTGTTATGACGGAAATCGGTTGGAGGGCGTGTTTTTTCATTTCTATCCTACCGGCGATACTCGTTATATTTATTAGAAAACAACTCCCCGAATCAGATGTTTGGCTTGAGAGAAAAAAATTGATTTCGCAAGGAACTATATTTTATGAAAAGTTGAAACATGAAAGCAAAAACAATTTTCTGCTTTTGCTTTCAAATAAATACAGAGCAATTTTTATCAAGTCGCTTATTCTCGCAACTTTTGATATGGCGGCTTATTGGTTCACTTACTCGTGGCTTCCGGGTTATTTACACCAGGAAAGACATTTCGATTTTGTAAAATCGGCGGAATGGATATTAATCACGCAGGCAGGCGGATTTCTTGGTTATCTGACATTCGGCTTCATCGCCGATAAATTAGGCAGAAGACCTGCTTATTCAATATACTCGGTAATCATG